>JANLTA010000121.1:0-10526 GCA_031362705.1 Gemmataceae bacterium
GTGGCCCAGGCGGTTACGTCGCCGCCATTCGCGCGGCTCAACTTGGCAAGAAGGTCGCCTGCATCGATAAGCGTGGCCCGTTCGGCGGCACCTGCCTCAACGTCGGCTGCATTCCTTCCAAGGCTCTGCTCGATTCCAGCGAATTGTACCACCAGGCCAAACACAAGTTCTCCCGGCACGGCATCAAGCTCCCCACCGTCGATCTTGATTTACCGGTGATGCTGGAACGCAAGAACAAAGTCGTCTCGCAACTCACCGGCGGCATCGGCGGCTTGTTCAAGAAGAACGGCGTCACCGGTTACGCCGGCACCGCCAAAGTCACGGCACCGGGCAAGGTCGCGGTCAAACTCAACGATGGCAAGTCGCTCGACCTCGAAGCGGCAGCCATCCTGCTTGCGACCGGGAGCGAACCGTCGCCGCTGCCGTCGCTGCCATTCGATGGCAAGAACATTGTCTCATCCACTGAAGCGCTCGACTTCAATCCGGTTCCCAAGAATCTCATCGTGGTCGGGGCCGGCTACATCGGGTTGGAACTCGGCTCCGTGTGGGCGCGTCTCGGCAGCGAAGTCACAGTCCTGGAGTTTCTGCCGCGCATCCTGCCGCTCACGGATACCGAGATTGCCAACCTCGTGAAGAAGTCGCTGGAGAAGCAGGGCCTGTCGTTCCATTTGGAAACGAAAGTGGTCGGGGCCGACACCAAGGGCGGCCAGATCACCGTGAAGACCGAAACCAAAGACGGTCCCAAGACATTCACTGGCGACAAAGTGCTGGTGTGCGTCGGCCGACGTCCCGTCACCACGGGCCTGGGCCTCGAAGAACTCGGCGTGAAGATGGACAAGGGCAAGGTCATCGTCAACGACAAGTTCCAGACCAACGTGGCCGGCGTCTACGCTGTTGGCGATCTCATCGAAGGCCCGATGCTCGCGCACAAAGCATCCGAAGAAGGCGTGGCTTTTGCCGAGATGCTGTGCGGTCAACATGCTCACGTCAATTACGATGCCATTCCCAGCGTGATCTACATGTGGCCCGAAGTCGCATCCGTCGGCAAGACCGAAGAGCAACTCAAAGCCGAGGGCCGCGAGTACCGCGTCGGCAAGTTCCCGTTCATGGCCAGTGCGAGGGCGAAGAGTCTCGACGAAACCGAAGGCCTGGTCAAGATCCTCGCCGACGCCCAAACCGACCGCCTGCTTGGCGTCCACATCTTCGGCCCAAGAGCCAGCGACATGATCGCCGAAGCCGTCACCACCATCGAATTTGTAGGCTCCGCCGAAGACATCGCCAGAATCGTCCACGCCCACCCCACCATGTCCGAAGCCATGGGCGAAGCCGCGCGAGCCGCGTACTTCGGCAAGGCGATTCATGTGTGATGGGATAAAGTAGCGTCAAGTTAAGCTGTCGCCGCCGGCCAATTTGTTCAATGGAACAGAGGTGACGGTGTTGGTACGCCAACGACGCTCGGTATCCCTGACGACCAATGGCCAACGGATGCCGACGGCATCGCCCGGATGCTGGCTCGTGTGAAGCGAGTCGAACCATTCGACATGCCGCCGGCCGAAGAAACGGAAATAAACGCCTGGCGGCAAAAGGTCAAGCAATACAGTTTGGCACATCAAGAATCGGCCATTGACGGACTCTTCGAGTGAAGCATTACCTGCTCGATGCCAGCCCTCAACTATGCGGATCACTCCGAAATCGTCAAACTGATAAGTCAGGCAGTGAAAAAACTGGCCAACACCGCCCTGGCTGGACTGGGCCTGTGAGCGACTATACTGGTCCCTTGGAGGCTTTTGTTTCGGCGTTTCGATATTCTTCCAGCGTCAGACCGGCGAACAGCGCACGCCGCTCCTCGACGTAGTCGCCAGTGCCAAATCCAAGTTGACCAAAAAACCGCACCGTATCCGCAAGCCCCAGCTCTTTGGCGAGGAGGTCGAAAGCCTTGCGGTTCAGATCCGGCATGCTGGTCAGTTGCACGCTCATGACGCAATCTCCTGAAATAGATCGAGAAGGTTGAGTACCCGCAAGTTCGAGGATACTCGGGTTGCACGTCGCAGCAGGACGTCATCAGTCGTCGCGAAAACGTCAGCGCCCCCGGTTTCCGCCGATGCCAAGTGCAGTGCGTCCAGTAACTCGATACCGGCATTCTGCCACACGGCGGCCCGTTGTTCGAGAGCAGTGTCATTGGCCACATCGTGGCTGGCCTGAGCGAGTACTCGCCGGGCGAAATCTTGCCGCTGCGGATTGGGGTTTCGGCTGTTTTCGAAACGCAACGCGTACGACGTCAACAGTTCGTGTTTGCCACGCTCAAAATCCGACAGAACCGCCGCCAGCGCGCTCGATTCCATCTGAACACGAGCATTCGTCTGGTCGTCGAACGGCCGTTTCAGACAGCACATGTCAAGATAGATCTTCACGATACCGGCTCGCAAAATGAGTCAGTTTCCCGTTTGCATACTCACTCGCGGCATCCACGCAGTGGGGCGGCGACGGCTCTTGCACTTCAGTAGCAATGCCAAATCAGCCAATCGCTGCGCCACGTCGACCTGCGGCTTGGCACGCATCTGGACATACTACTACTTGGGTAAGCAAAATGTTCCCGTGCGCCATAGGTCACCAACAACAGCGACCTATCCGCCGTACTGGGTTTGGACATGGAGTGTGGGGCAATCGCTACAGACAGCCGATAAGGCGAGCAATATGGCGAAGCCCTCAACCACGCGGATCACATTGAGATTGTCAAACTGGTTGGCAAAGCAGTGAAGAAAGTGACCGACAGAGCTCTGGCTGGACTTGGGCCGTGAGTGATGCTTGATGACATTCTGGGTCATACTGGAATTGCTTATTCCCGAACGGCACCAAAACCCCCTGACCCCAAAACCGAAGGATGATTAGATCAAGCCGCCCTGGGAAATCTTGATTCCTTTGAGGGCCATCTTGAGGGCGTCGGGGTTGGTGGAGGCTTGCAGGGCGGTCGGCGTGTCCAAGTCGCCGCTGAGAACGAGTTGGCGCAGACTCTCGTTGAAATCGTTCATACCTTCGAGTGTGCAGACACGGATGGCGTCGGCCAGTTTCTTGTCTTCGCCGCGGATGATTAACTCGCGAATCATCGAGTTGACGACCATGACCTCGGTGGCCGGGATGCGTGCCAGGCCGGGCCGAATGCATGGCAGCAGCTTCAGGCTGATAATCGCCTTCAAGTTGAAGGCCAGGCTTTGCCGAATCGCCGGGTGCATCTCGGCGGGAAACAGGTCGAGGATGCGGCCGATGGTGCTCGGGGCGCTGGACGAGTGCAGCGTGCAAAACACAAGGTGACCAGTTTCAGCCGCGGTGAGGCCGGCCTCGAACGTCTCGCGGTCGCGCATTTCACCAACCAGGATCACGTCCGGATCCTGACGGACGGCATGCTTCAACGCCGTGTGCCAGTCGCTCACGTCGATGCCGACTTCCCGTTGATTGATGATCGCCTTGTTGTTGGTGAACAGGTATTCGATCGGATCTTCGATGGTCAGGATGTGTACCTGCTCGCGGGCATTGATGTAGTCGATCATGGCCGCCAGGGTCGTGCTCTTGCCGCTGCCGGTCACGCCGGACACGATAATCAGTCCCTGATCATAAGTGCATAGCTTTTCCAAAAGCGATGGCAGGTGCAACTTGTCAAAGGTGGGGATGTTGGATGTGACCCGGCGTGCCACGAGCCCGAGCATCAGGCCGCGCTGCTTGAACAAATTGACGCGGAAGCGGGCCTCGTTGTCGCCGACGACGAAAGCGAAGTCGGCCCCGCCGGACTGTTCGAGTTGTGTCCGCGCCAGTGGACCAATGAGCGGCTCGACCAGCCGCTGCATGTCTTCCTTCTTCAACACCGGTGCGTCCATCGGTCGGATGACATTGCGCACCCGAGCCATCGGCGGGCTGCCGACGGCCATGTGCAAGTCGGAGCCTTCGTGAATCATCACGGCGCGGAAATACTTTGCGACTTCCGGCTCGCCTGGCCGCGATTCCTCGACGCTGAGTAGCTCATCGTCGCCGAGTTCCGCGGACGGGTTCGCTACGCCGTCCGACGCATGTCGGGCAACTTTTTCTTCTGACTCATTGCGTCGCGCGTTGTCGGGATTGAGGAAGTCGCGTATGGCATCGGCGACGTCCGCCGCGGTTTGCGGCCGACGACTCGGATCGGGATCAACCGTTCGGTCGATGAGATCGGCTAAGTCGGGCAATATGTCTGGTACCAACTGGCGGACGCGGGCGGGCGCTTTGACTGGGAGTGGCTCCCGGCCGGTCACGCAACGGTAGAAAACCGCTCCTAGCCGGGCGATGTCCTCCGCCGGCGGTGCCGGTGTCTCGGGCAACATGTCGTCGTCGGCCAATCCGTTAGTTCTCGCGGTGGCGGCAGTTTGGCCGGTCACGTTCAAGGCCGACGAGTCGAAGAACCGTTTCGGAAAAGCAAAGTTGGCGAGCCGCACCGTGCGGCCGCCTTGAGCCTTGTCACCGCTGGTCAGAACGATGGAGCTTGCCGTCAGTTCGCCGGCCCAAAGCCCGGCGTCGTGAAGGGCTTCCAGGGCGTCGAAGATCATAACGAAAAGGCGCATCGCCATGTCCACGGGCAACTTGCCACGCTTCTTGAGAATCTCTTCCAGCGACTCGCCTTCGAGATGCTCGCTGACCAAATAGTCCACATCCGGCGTATGGCCAAGGTCGAGAACGCGCGGCACATTCGGGTGGCGGACATTCATCGCCCGCTGGGCGACTTGTTGAAAGCGTCCGAACCGCGCCAAGTCGCGGGCCAGAGCCGGGGCGATAATCTGAACGTGAACGCGGCGGTCGCCGGGGTCGGCGGCCAGGTAGTCTCCCGCCTCAGGCCCGGTTTGCAGTCGGTCGATCAAGCGGTACTTGTTCAGCGCCAGCCGATTTGCCCGGCCGCGCGACAAGGCGACCAGGACGAAGTCGGTGAGTGTGTGATTGGCGCGAAGCCATTCGCAGAACCGGGCACCATCGTGGGCCTCCGCGCGTTCGGCCAGGAACCACTGGGATCGGACGGCCCCCACCTCCTTTGCGGTCATGAGGTGATAGGTCTCGATTTGTTTAACGAGATCGTCGGCGGTCGCTTGCATGGTGTGCCCCTTGCGAGTGAGGTCGGCAGGCCAGTGCGGCCGCCGTAGGAGCCATGTCTGCGATTGTAACCAATGGAAGTGTACCGGACCAGTGACATGAGGTAACTGGGATTCCCAACATGGTGACAACCTTTATTGGCATTGAGGGAGAAAATGGCGTCAGGGAGTTATGGCGTCGTGTTGAGATAGTGCCGCTGTCGACGACAACGACGGTAAACCGGCTGCCATTCCAGCGCCCACAACGGCATCGAATAGGTCCTGCCATTGTCCATGTCGCAAGGCACAACTGCACCGTCGCTCGAAATACCGACATGCCGAAAGCGCAGTTCGTCAGATTCCATTGTTACGCCTCCATCGCGCCTTGGCCGCGTTCGCTTGAACTCGGTGGCACCTTGGCTCGCTCATCGCTGCACCCGTTTCCAGGTTGAACTTACCGATGAACTTCCCATCCTTCCGGACATGGCAATGCAACCGCGGACGATCCCCTTTGTACTTCGTCATGCGGAACCCGCGTACGATCCATTCGGCCATAGTCGCCACATCATCGTATGTCATTACTTGATGACAACAGATTCAAGTCTCAAATGGCCGAATCGTCCATAGCGAACAACGCGATTCCGAATTGTGGCGCTGTAAAAACTCAAGTAGTGAATTCGGTTCTCTTCGCGTCGGAATATCCGACACCATCGTCGGATATTCCGACGCTCCCAAGTTAGCTTGGGCTTAAAGATCAGGTATTACCCCACAACATCCCTATCTAGTGTTTTCCGAGCAAAATACACAGCCTCGCCATCTATCCATCTCCAGCCGATCGAACGGCATTCAATTTGCGACAAATAGGACTAGCGGACTCATCAGGACCGTAAAGATTGAAATCACCCGGACTGCCTCCAGAGTGCTGTTAGATTCTGGGAAGGAGGCAGCCGGGTGTTGTTAGGCAAATCTGGAGAGACTCTTCGCCGGATGTTTCTACACTGCCCGGCGCTGCGGCCGGTTCTCCGGACCCGGCTGCGACTTCGACCGCAAGTCTCCTCTTTTCCGCCGGCCCCGACGCCATGCCACGATGTGCCGCCTTTCGGGCAAATTGCGGAATTCTGGCGAATTCCGCTACTGGCATTGACTCTGATAATTTTGTAGTGTACATTTGAAACGTACCGGCGCGACACGCCGGTGCAATGCGATGTTCTCGCCAGGCTCGGAACCAGTTTGGCTGGCACATCGATCGCGCGGGTGGCTTGCCGTCTGTCCGCGCGGTGATTGATTCGATTGCGGCTGTTGGTGTTCATGGCTTGTGCGGCATCGGTTCCGGCCGTGTGAATCGTGAACTTTCAACAACGAGTGCATGATGTACTCGCGCTGATGTCGAGTAACGGCTAGCGGATGGACGAAAGGTGATGCGGCGGGGCGGTAATAATGACCAGGCTCTGAGTCGCTTAATCCTCCACTCCTACCACTCCCTCGCCAACAGCGACACCGGTCGGGGGCATCAATCCCCGGCGCGGACCCCTCGCCTGCGCGACAACGCGTGTGGCACCAAGATCGGTCTTCCGGTCCTAACGGAAGGCGCGACACCCTATTCGGTCCCGTACTCTCGGGATGCGAACAAAAGTGCTTCGCACACGAAGCGCCCGCCGCATCACCTTTCGTGCGTGTGGAACTCCGCGCGCATTGACATCACCAGCAATGGACCGACGCGAGGGCGCATGTCGGCTGGAAGATGTGACGGTGATTGTCGCGACGGGCAGTGCAAGTCGCGTGGATCGACAATCAGGGACTGTGGAATCAGACTGGCGGCTTACGTTGGGCGGACTTTGCGGCGGGAGCCACGCCGTTCTTGCGGCCGGACTTGCGTTCCGACTTATTCTTCGGCGTGGCCTGACCGTAAGCATTACCGCCGCCGCCGGACCCGGCCGATTGATCAGCCGATCGAGCCGCAGTCTTCATGAGGCCGCTCATTCTGCCGAGCGTGCTTTTCGCCTTCGCCATGACGGACTTCCTTGTAATAACAGGGCGTTCGCACTCTTAGTCTACGGCTGCACCCGGAGTTGACACCATGAAAACGATGCCTGTTGAATCGCGCTCACTCGTATCGCAGGGCTTCAATCGGGTCCAACTTGCTGGCCCGCCGGGCGGGATAGAAGCCAAAAAACATGCCGACCGCAGCCGCAAAGAGCAGGGCAACAACTGCTGCGGGAATGGAGATCACAACGGGCCATTTGCTCCCCGTCGTCAGCGAGTTAATGAGCGTTGTCAGCCCGATCGAAGCACCGAAACCAAGAGCAACGCCGAACAGCCCGCCGACGCTGGAAAGCAAAATGGCTTCGACAAGAAACTGCCGAAGAATGTCGCCCGAACGGGCACCGACGGCCATGCGGATTCCGATCTCACGAGTGCGTTCAGTCACGGATACGAGCATGATGTTCATAATTCCGACGCCGCCGACCACGAGCGAAATGGCCGCAATGGCCGAGAGCATCAGCGTAATGGCTCCGGTGATAACGCCGAGCGTGTTGGCGATTTCCGTCGTGTTCTGCACACGAAAATCAGGTGGCTCACCAGCATGAATGTGATGCCGCTCCGCCAGCAACTGGCGAATCTGACTTTCCGCATCGCCCATTTGATCGAGCGTGCGTGCCGAGACCATCATCGCACCGATGCTATCAAAAGCCGAGCCTTGAATGCGCTTCTTAACGGTCGTATGCGGCATCAGAATGATGTCATCCTGATCCTCGCCGACCATGTTGGCACCTTTGCGTTCCAACACGCCAACCACACGAAAAGGGATATTCTTCACGCGAATTGTCTGGTCAATCGGGTTAGCTGTCTGAAACAATTTGGCAACAATGGTCTGACCAATCACACATACTTTCGACGCCGAAGACAGATCACGGGCCGTAAAGAATCCGCCGGACTGGAGTTGCCAGTGGCGCACCGTGAGATAATCCTGACCGACGCCGAACATATCACGTGGTTTCCAATTGGTGTTGCCGCAAATGATCTGCCCACCGGTCCAGACGAGCGGCGTGGCAGCGAGCACCGCCGGGCATTCCGTGCCCACAGCTTCGGCATCCGCAGACGTGAGCGTCGGGGCCGCCGTATCGCGAACACTGTTACGCGTCGTGCCGGGAAAGACCAGAATCACATTGGTGCCGAAGTTCTGCAACTCGCCTTGCACCAGTGCGCTCATACTCTCGCCGATGGATACCATCGTGGTGACAGCGGCGATACCTATGACCACGCCGAGCACGGTGAGGCCCGCGCGCAGCTTGTTCTTGGCCAAAGCCAAAAAAGCAACACGGAGAGTAAGGAGCGGATTCATGTTTAATCTGGGGAATTCATCCCATCGGCAAGTGATCCTTACCCGGCAACTGCACTGGGGCGGCGGTGCCCTGTGCCCCGGTGGCCACGGCCATGAAGTCGTCGGTCCCTACGGGTGTAGGCAGCGCGAACATTTCGCCGTAGGCGAAGCCGCATCGCGCTCCGTTGGTGGCGTTGGCCGCGCCCATGAAGTGCGATACCTTTGCCAATCGCCCTTCATCGAACTGAGACTGATAACACCCTATGGCCTGGAGTTTGGTTTCAAACGTATCGGTGATGTCCACAACAAACGTGGCATGAAACGACCGCTGCTCCGCGTCAAACGGGAACGGGCAATACACCAGGTGCGGCACACGATACGGTGGTATGCCGTGGAAGCGTTCGTCCCATTTCGTAAGCTGCGACCAGAACCGCGCCGCCTCGATCAAAAGTTGCCCCTGATAGTGGTCGGGCGACGCGGCCGGCGTCCGGCCAAACGTGCCAATGACCACTCGCGGCCGCCAGCGGCGAAACTCTGTCGCCAAGGCCGCGCGGTTGGCGGCGTTGTCAAACAGTTCACGATTCGGCAGCGCCAAGTTGATGCGTGTCGGGACGCCAAGGACTTGCCGGGCCAATTCCGCTTCCTTGGCGCGAATCTCCAAGGAGCCACGCGGCGTCGGCTCGCCGGTAGTCAAATCCAACATACCGACACGCCGGCCTTGCCGCACCAGCTTGGCCAGCGTGCCGCCACAGGTGATTTCCAAATCGTCCGGGTGCGGCCCCACGGCAAGCACGTCAAGCGGTTCGGGTAGCTCCATATCCGACTTTCATCCAACACGTACTGGCGACAAGCTAGGTGACGTTATAGGAATCTGGGGCCGAGTCTTTCGCTAAGACAACAACATGAGCAACGATGAACGCTGGATGCGACACGCGTTGACGCTGGCCGAGCGAGGCCGGGGAGCGGTCGAACCTAATCCGCTGGTCGGCGCGGTAATCGCGCGTAATGACGAGTTCATTGCTGATGGCTGGCATGCGACGTTCGGCGACGCGCACGCCGAGACTGTTGCATTACAGCGAGCGGGTGAGCGCTCCCGAGGCGCGACGCTGTATGTGACTTTGGAACCGTGCTCGCATTTTGGCAAGACACCGCCATGCGCCGATGCCGTGATCGCTGCCGGCATTGGCCGCGTCGTCGTCGCCATGGTCGATCCCTTTCCGCAAGTGGCCGGGCAAGGGATTGCCAAACTGCAAAGCGCCGGCATTGAAGTCGTTGTCCGTGTCTGTGAAGCCGAGGCGCGACGGCTCAATCGATCGTATCTCGCACTTATTGAAAAAGGCCGGCCGTATGTGCATCTGAAATGGGCGATGACACTAGATGGCAAACTCGCCACTCGCACCGGCGACTCGCAATGGATCAGCAGTGAAGGTTCGCGCAAGATTGTCCACCAACTGCGCGGTCGAATGGACGCCATCATTGTCGGCGCTGGTACTGTGCGCAAGGATGATCCACTGCTGACAGCGCGGCCGCCAGGGCCGCGCACGGCGACAAGGGTCGTCTTGGCGACAAGCGGCGACATATCGGCTGACAGCCAACTGATGCGAACAGCAAGAGATGCACCGGTCCTCATCGCAACATGTGGCGAGTACAAGTTCGATCATGCGAATGTTGAAACGCTGGTTCTTCCCAGAGTTAATGACCACACATCCGTCGCCGCGCTCATGACCGAACTGGGCCGCCGACGCATGACCAACGTTCTCGTCGAAGGCGGCGCAGAAGTGTTAGGCAGCTTTCGCGATGCGGGCTTGGTCGATGAAGTTCACGTCTTCATTGCGACAAAACTTGCCGGTGGTTGCGATGCCTCCAGCGCCATCGGCGGCATCGGCGTCGAGCGCATTGCCGAAGCGCTGCCGATCAGGAATTGGCAAGTTCAAACAATTGACGACGACATCTATGTCCACGGATGCGTGATTGTCGACTAGCAGGCTGCTGAAAAACGGTCCTATTCCATCGACCGCGTCCACTCCGTGGTAGTTTTTGCAGTCCCTTCACCCGGCTCACCCGAGCCAGGTGATCATTCCTTCGCTCCGCCCTTCCATCTCAGGCGGGCTTCAGCTTTCGCA
>JANLTA010000181.1:0-8853 GCA_031362705.1 Gemmataceae bacterium
AGCACCGCCTCCACCTCCTCCCCCACCAGGCGCCTTGGCATAGTAGCCCTTTAGATCAACTGTTCGTTTGCCACCACCAGGACCACCTTTTCCGCCAAGAGCCCCTTTACCAATGGCACCCCCACCGCCGCCACCGGCTCCAGGCGTATTCCCACCCTGTCCGCCGAAAGCAATGCTGATAGACGGGTCATCACCAATCGCGAGGAATTGCTTTCTGACGCCAGCCATCTGTGGCGAGTCGAGGATCGCGGTCATTTTCTCTAGGTGATAAAGAGCGACGGACTCGGTGGCCGCAGATTCCAAGTCAGATCGTTCAGCAAGCCTCAATTCTTGATTGGTCACGAAGGCAAAGCCGGCGGGAGAGTGCTTAAGTGCTGCTTTAAGATCAGCAAGGAACTTCGCTCGAATTTGAGGGAAATCCTGCTGTCCGCGCGGGAAGTACACCGCCATAACCCACTTTTTGTCATCTTTGAAACAGATGGCATCGCGGCCGCCGTCTTTTCCACCCAACGGATGGCTAGGGTCCGGACCTGTAAAACCTTCTGAAATTAGGGTAGTGGGTCAGCAATGTGTTGATTTTATTCATGCCTGACCGCTCTTGTAATCGTACCGCGCCGGGCGCATAATGCCAACATGGCGAAAAAACGCGCACCCAAGACGCCAGACCCCGGCACGTTTGCCGCTGGCGTTATGAATGACCTATTGTCGAGGATTGACCCGGATGGACCGCCGCTCAAGACGGCCGACCTGAACGGAAAAAACCCGGCAGCCGTCGCGCTGGGCCGACTCGGCGGGTTGAAGGGCGGACCGGCGCGGGCGAAGAAGCTCGGCAAGAAGAAGCTCAGCGCAATCGGGAAGAAGGCGGCGCAGGCGCGGTGGAAAACATCAAGGGTAAAGTGATTTGGCTCCGGACGCTGTTTGTGGCGTGCAGATTGACAATCCTTCGACTGTTTGCGATTTATCCAGCTTCAACAGTTTTGTCTCGGTGGTATGAAATGCGTGCGCCGATGTCATCAAGGCAGTGGCCATGTAGAGCGCGTCACAAGTGCCGATAATACGGGTCGGCTTTTCCGCCCTAGCCAAACTGCGAATGTTCGATGCGCGATTTGCCATCCTTTCGGTCACGTCAAACACCACAACATTACTGCGGCGCATGAACTTAATGAAATTGCGAACGTCTTTCTTTGTGCGGTGGAAATCTAATACTTCGCAAAAAATTATTGCAGGCACTACTAAGTTGGCTTTGCCTTCCTCAATCTCATCAAGCACGGCAGAAATACCATGCGTATGCGATTTCTCGTCTCCGAGCCAAGAAATGAATATGTTGGCATCCCAACAATAAACGGGCAGTTTAGGCATCACGCAAAGCTCTTACGTAATCAGCAGATGACTTCCTACGCAATTTGGCTTTCCCTTTACCACGCATAGCGCTGAACTTTGCCAGTTTGTCGTTCGGTGCGTGGATTTCAATTGAATCAACATCTGCCCGATCCGGGAAGTCATGACCCGGCAGGTAGGCGACCTTCCCGTAAACGGTTACATGTTTCTTGAGGGCAGTGAGTACGTTTCCGTAAAGCGCGTCAGGGAATGAGCAAAGTACCCGGTTGCCGATGATGGGAAACAGAGTAAACTCGTTTCGGTTGTGGACGTTCAGTTTTTCGATCACCCCGCGAACGGAGCCGACGGAGCGGCGAGACGCGCCAAGCAACTTCTCAATGTTGATGATGTAATCGCCGGTCATAACAGTTTTGCCGATCTTGATCTCGCTAACCCCTGTCCGCAATGGGTCCGCTAGATTCCGGAACGGCAACAGGTCGCTACTCGTGAACCGATTGTCAACAGCCTTGCCGTGCTGGATGCGTTGCGCCGTGTCACTAAAAAGGCGTAGAACCTTTGGGCCGTCAGGCGCGTCCGTGTAGTTATGAACCGGCCTCACTTCGGCAGCAGCACTTCCATGTCGTAAATCAACGACCTGGTATTTGAGCTTTGGGATACCGGGAAATTTGCATTCCACCCTGCGCAAACACGCCAATAAATTGCCGAAAAAGTCATAAAGCTCATCAAGCGTGACTTCACCCTTTGCGGCTTTTGGACCCGTCAAGCTCACGGATAGCGTGTTTTCCTGCATCAGCAGGCAGTTTACCACAAAAAAAACCAAAAAGAAGCTCGGCTGCTATTGCACCAGCGGTCAGGTATGATAAGATAAATGTGTTGATGACTGATTTGGAGTGACTTCGATGCTTTGTCCGACCTGCCAGACTGAAGGCCGCAAGTTCGGTAAAGACCGTGACGGCAATCAGCGGTTCCAATGCCAGCCCTGCAAAAAGACATTCTCTGACCGCGTCGCCAAGCCGCTGGACGAAATGCGTCTGCCGATGGATAAGGCCGTCATGGTGCTAAAACTCCTGACGGAAGGTTGCTCCGTCCGTTCCACCGTTCGACTATCTGGCGTCGCCAAGAACACCGTGCTAGCGCTCCTGAACGTCGTCGGCTACAAAGTAGCGGCCATGATGGAAGCGAAGTTTGCCAAGATGCCAGTGGGCGACGTGCAAGTCGATGAGATTTGGGGCTTTGTCGGTATGAAGGAAAAGACAAAGCATCAAAACAAAGTCGAGGATGAGAAGCTAGGCGACGCCTATTGCTTCGTGGGCATCGAACGCGATACGAAGGTCATCATGGCTTGGCATCTTGGCAAACGCGACTCCATCAACACTCACGAGTTCATGGACAACCTGAACAAATCCACGTCCGGCCGGTTTCAATTGACCAGCGACGGCTGGCGGGCGTATCCCGGTGCCGTTGACCTGCAATTGGAAGGCGCGGTCGATTACGCGGTGTTGGTCAAGCAATACGGCAAAGAGGAAGGCCAGGCCGGTCGCTACAGCCCGCCGAAAGTCATCGGAGCCGAACACTACTGCTGCAAAGGCACACCTGATCCTGACCTCATTTGCACAAGCCATGTCGAACGATCAAACTTGACGATTAGAATGCAGGTCCGCCGCATGACTCGGTTGACAAATGCGTTTAGCAAGAAATGGGACAACCACGCCGCCGCGCTGGCCATTCACTTCGCCACGTATAACTTCTGCCGTAAGCACGGTACACTCAAGATGACCCCGGCGATGGCCGCTGGCCTGACCGATCATCAATGGACCATCGAAGAATTGCTAAACGAATCAACACAATACTGACCCACTACCCGTTTTTGCTGTCGGGCCTTCTTGCTTTGGCAACTCCGTCCGAAGACATAGGCACCCGCGTAAATGGGGTGGGTCAACATGTTCTGGAGCGCTGACTGATTAGGGCGCCGCCATTCCAGCTGTCCTTTGCCGGGGCCGGCGGCCGCGCGAATCGGCAAGCGAATCCCGTTGGCGACGAGGAAGCGCAGCACGGCATTCATAGTTCCGAGCCGGTCAAACTGATCGAAGATCAACCGAACCACGCCTTGCGCTTGTTCATCTGGGTCGAGAACTAATTGGTCGGACGCTCGTACATAACCAATCGGCCCCTTGCTCAGCAATGCACCGCGCCGCGCTTTGTGCAGCGCGCCTTGCCACATCCTCTGCTTGAGAATGTGCAATTCCGCCTCGGACATGGTCCCTTTCAGTCCCAGCAGAAGGCGGTCGTTGTAACATGTCGGGTCGTAGAGGCCATCAAGGTCACAGATCAACGTGGCAAACAGCGCGCAGAGTTCCAGCAACTGATACCAGTCCTTGCAACTCCGCGCCAACCGGGACATCTCGACGCCCAAGATCAACCCCACATGATCCAAAGCAACCTCACTCAGCAAACGCTGAAACCCGAATCGTCCCTCGCTCGAAGCGCCCGAGATCCCCAGATCTTCGTCGATGACCATGATTCGTTCCCGTGGCCATCCCAGGCGCTCGGCGTGATTCACTAAGCTGTATTGAAGCTGAGTGGACTCTTGATTCCGCTGGACCTGGTGAACGGAAGACTGCCGCACATAGACGACGGCAAGCCGCTCCTGATGTCGGTTATTGATTTTCTTCTCGTACGCGAACGGCGGCAATGGGTTACCTATCTGGCTCATCTTCTTTTCTCCCCTCTGCCTTGTCCAGACTTCCTTGAACTAACCGGCTGAGGCTTGCCACTAGGCGCTTTTGCTTCAGCGGCGGCATCTGGTTCCACAGGTTTAACGGACAGATCAACGTTACTGCCGATGTGGACGGGGGGGCACTGAAGTGGTGGCGTGCTGCCGAGTTCCGGCGAACATGATTGGCCTCCAGCGGGCGACGAGAAACGCTGTCCGATCCATTGGGACAGCGCCAGCAATGCGAACGGCCCGATTATGTGGATTTCACCACCTGAGTCGAGAGGTGTTTCTCGAGGTGTAGTCTGCCGTCGTCGAGAAAACCAAACTCGAAGCTCGGCGAAAGGGCTACCAAGTCCACGAGCAGCCACTTGCTGATGGCAGCATCCAAGTTCAGATTATTGAGGCCGCCTGATGGCCACACCACGCCGTCGACTCATCCGCCCGACCTCGACAACGACCAGCACACCGCCACGACAACTGCAAACAACTGCCCGCCGGCGCGTTCGGCTGGCCCAGGAACGCGCGGCGCTCCAACGATAGCTGTCGCGGTTCAGTCGTGCGTGTCGGGCTCTCAATCACAAAACATCTATCACCTGGCTCGAACTGGAACTTTTATCGGAGGTGGATTCACAATGCCCAAGATCATCGAAGTGACGGTCTCCCCGGATGGTACGACCACCGTGCTGACCAAGGGCTACCTCGGCGGCGACTGTCAGATAGCCAGCCGGTTCCTCGAACAGGCGCTCGGTCTTGTTGCCGCTGATTGCAAAACGCCTGAGTTCTATCAAACGGTCCCAGTCGAGCAGCCAATCCGACAGTAATCACGTCAACCATATGATCGAGCCGTCGAATACACTGCATGTTGCTTCAGCGGCTCGTTGCATTTCCCCACTTGAACGCCAAAAAAAAGGACTCGCCATGACACTGGCACAACAATTGACCGACTACATCCACGCCGCCTTCAGCGGGCTGTGGATACAGTCTTTTGAACCCGATGAAGCCGAGCGCGAGATCGCCCGGCTGGCCAACGAACGCAATTGGCGCATCGCTGTCTGGGATGTTGCGAACGGTTTGAGACTTCCGGCCGAGCTAGCGGCTAACCATCCGGACGCCGGCATTGGTGATCCGCTGGCGCCGCTAAAGGCGTTACCCCTGATGGCGGCCCGGGAGGGCACCGCTTTACTGATCCTACACCACTTTCACCGTTTCCTGACCAATCCCGAAGTGATCCAAGCTCTCATCAGTCGACTGATCGCCGGCAAACAGCAGCGGACCTTTGTCGTGGTCCTGTCGCCCGTCGTGCAACTCCCGATCGAGCTCGAGAAGCTGTTTGTGGTGATCGAGCACGCGTTGCCCGACCGCGACCAGTTGCTCAACATCGCCAGGGAACTGACTGCTGACAACGCGGATGATTTGCCAACCGATGATGATCGGGAGCGTCTACTCGACGCCGCGGCCGGGTTGACGCGCTACGAAGCGGAAGGAGCGTTCTCGCTATCACTGGCGCGGCACAATAGTCTTCGACCTGAAGCACTTTGGGAATTGAAAGCTCAAGCTCTCAAGAAGAACAACCTGCTCACGCTCCATCGCGGCACCGAGCGCTTCGATGATCTCGGCGGCCTTGGTGGTCTGAAGGAGTTCTGTCGGAAGGCACTGCGGCCCAGTCGCAACTGCCGACCGATGGGCATCCTGGCGCTTGGTGTCCCTGGCTCCGGCAAGTCGGCGTTCGCTAAGGCACTCGGTAACGAGATTGGCCGACCAACGCTGCTACTCGATTTGGGCGCGCTCTATGGGTCATTGGTGGGTGCGACCGAGCAGAACATCCGGCAAGCGCTTCGGGTCGCGGATGCCATGACGCCAGCCATCATCTTCATCGATGAGATCGAAAAAGCACTGGGTGGAATCGGCAGCACCGGCGACAGCGGTGTCTCTACGCGCTTGTTCGGCACGTTTCTGACATGGTTGTCAGATCACACCTCCGATGTGTTTGTGGTGGCTACCGCGAATGACATCAGCAAACTGCCCCCGGAGTTCGCTCGGGCCGAGCGCTTCGATGGCATTTTCTTTCTCGACCTGCCAACGCGGGCTGAAAAGGATGTCATCTGGTCACTGTACCGCCGGCAGTTCGTCATCGCGGCCAATGAGATGCGGCCGGATGATGCGCACTGGACTGGCGCGGAGATCCGAGCGTGCTGCCGGCTGGCCACATTGTTGGAAGTCACACTCACGGAAGCAGCACGGCATGTTGTTCCCGTCGCGGTGACGGCGGCCGAGCAGGTCGACAAGCTGCGCACCTGGGCGAGTGGCCGCTGTCTGTCCGCGAGTACAGGCAATGTCTACCAACGTGCCACCGAGATGGCGCAGCAATCCCGGCGGGTGCAACGCGACCCAACGCGTAACTGATCCCCCTCACATCATTTGACCCATGCGCTCGCACCGGGTCACCGTCAATCTTTTGAACAGGAAGTCCCAATGACCACGACGCGGCCATTGCCGCGGCGGGCCACCGCGCGCGACTTGCACCACTTCCGGCATCCGGAGTTATGGCCCACACGGCCATTCCTGCCAGTCGTGCGCCGGTTCGCCGATGAGATCGATCCCGATCTGGGCGTGATGTTTGACGCGGTCGGTCACGCCGACTTGTACGGCTTCTCAGCCACGGTGTTTTTAAGCAACGTCATCAACATGCCTGTAGCCACCGCGGAACTGCTGGAGTTGGCCCGGTGCGTCTACGACACCTTCGAGGAACTTGCCGCCGACGGCTGGACCGTCGATTGACCCGAATTCCCTCAATATATATAGGAGGCCTCATGACTGCGATCGCCTTAGCCGATCCGGCACGGCTGACGGAGTCGCCGGCGGAGCGGCTGCGGCGGACCGCCGCGGCTGTTCGGGTGCATTTCACATGGCTGGGCACGCACAAGGCGTTGACGACCAGTCAAAAAGAAGAAGTCGGCCTGACATATGCAGCCGACAGCAAACTGCTGACCGCCGGCAAGCGACTCATTGATGTGCGCCATGAGCGGTTCAAGGCCATGACGGCCCTAAAGTCGCGCATCGCCGGCTACTGGCGATCATTGACGCTTCCCTATGTCGAAAGCGGAGTCCGACTGATCCGGCAGAGCGATCTGGGAAGTTTCATTGAAGCCATGGGGGCCTTTCGCGCAGAGCTACACCAGGCGGAAGCCGATTTGAACGCCGTCTACGAACAGGTTCTGACCGACGCCCGGCATCGGCTGGGTCGACTCTTCAACGGCGATGACTATCCCACGGAGATCCGGGGATTGTTCGACGTCGAGTGGGACTTCCCGTCCGTCGAGCCGCCGGGATATCTGATGCGGCTCAACCCGGATCTCTTTCGTCAGGAACAGGAGCGGGCGAAGACCGCTTCACGTCGTTACATCCCCGTGACAGTGGTCCGAACGACTTGCGTGTATATTGGCCTCCGTTCTTCAGTACACGCATTATTCGGAGATACGATGATGTCTACCGTTTTGTTGTTGGCTGGGTTGTTCGCCGTTGCAAGCCCAGTCGACGAGCCGGCGAAACCCATCCCGCCGTCGTCGCCTGCGAACCCGATGGCCAACTACGCGCGGCTCATCGGCGGCGAATGGCAAACGACATTTGCGAGCGGAGAAAAGGGGTATCAAGCCTGGCAGTGGGGTCCGGGCAAATACTCGATCCGCAAGATGGCTTATGCAACCGGCACGGCCGACAACCCGTGGGGCGGCGAAATCATGTACTGGCACCCGGGTCGAAAGGTGGTGTGGGTGCTGTCGCTCCATGAAGACATTCCAGCGCTAGGCCGAGGCGTGTCCGAAGGCCACATGAAATTTGAAGGCGACACCGCGGAGGGCGTCGCGGAACTCCATCAGCCTCGCGGCCCGCGAAAGCTCGGCAACCGTTGGGTTTTCGACGGTCCCGACAAGTACCGCGACACGCTGCTGGAGGATACCGGGGCCGGGCTCAAGCCGATGAACGGCTGGGAATTCGTCCGCGTCAAGGAACGAGTGAAAGTACCGCCGAAAGTCGGCGTGGCAGTGCCAGCCAAACTCCCGCCACATTTGAAGGTGTTCGAAACACTCCTTGGTCACACCTGGGGAGCCCAAGGCGATTTGGCCAACGCATTTCACATTCAGACCAGTTTCGAGCTAATCCCAAGCCTGGAAGTCATCATCGCTCGCGTGGTTTCGCCAAACAAAGGCGGCGAGCCGACGCAACTTCTCGACGTGTACTTCTACCACCACCTCGGAACCAAGCAGCTTCGCTGTCTTGCATTGTCCAACCGCGGCGGCGTGTATGAAGGCACGTGGGCCGTCGACGGCGAAGGGTTGCAACTCGACTTGAAGGGCTACGAAGGCGACAAAGTTGTGCCGCACGTTGTCCGGCTCGATCTCGAAAAGAACGGAACGTTACGAAGTCAGGTGTGCACGATAAACGGCGCGGAGAAGAAGGTGTTGTTTGAGGTGCGACTTAAGAGGTGAAGCGCCGAGTGCAATGCTCATAGCATTGCGTGAGCTTGCGTGCGACAATCTGCGAATTGCTTATTGCGGAGAGTTCGTGGCAGGTGCAAGTCTCTTCATGCCCAGGCCGAGCCGTGAGGCATGCCACCCGTCGTGAGAATGACCACGTGTCGACTGAACGGCCACTTCGCCCGGAGGGCGCACGGTCGTAGCCAGGGGTTTTCAACCCCTGGGAGACGCCACCCCTTTTTCTTCACCGCCCGGAGGGCGCACGGTCGTAGCCAGGGGTTTTCAACCCCTGGGAGACGCCACCCCTTTTTCTTCACCGCCCGGAGG
>JANLTA010000208.1:0-11670 GCA_031362705.1 Gemmataceae bacterium
CGACGTTGGTGAGCAAGCACCATTCGGCGAGCGTTTGCCCATGTTCGTCCACGATCCGCGTCACGATCAGCCGCAGTGGCAGGGGCGGACCGGGCACCGCGCTTTTCTTCTTGTGACCAGCCGCGGTTCTTTCACCGGTCGCTTTTTTGGCCGGTCGATGCAATACGACGGATGTCTCGGCGACGCGCACCCGGCCCGTGCCCGCACGAATCGTGACGATTTCGGGTTCGCCGCGGCCATTCAAAACATCCTGGAAGTCCAGGCTTAATTCCGCCACCACATCGGCCATTTTTCGTTCACGGTCGTGCCACTGCACCAGCCGATCATCGTCAGCCCGCACCAAAAACCGGTGGCCTCGACTGTGCCAATCACGGTAATGCCCGACCGAGTCGGCTTCACGATCAATGACATGAACGAGTTGGTGGTCCAGGTTCCAACCGCGCGCCGCTTTCATGGCGTCGAGCACTTCATCAATGTGTCCGGGCGGCATCGTGGCAGTGCCGACGCGGGTGCTGAGCATGCCGCCAGCGGTCCGCAGTCGCAGTTCCATCGGACCCAGGGGTCGACCATCGCCGGCATCGACGACCAAAGCGGTGCCCAGTTCGTAGCCGAGGTCTTGGTCGTGCGATCGTTGCAGGCGATCTTTTTTGGAAGTGTGCGTGCCGAACCCGAACATGCACCAGTCATGAACGACCAATGCGCACGGACTGGAACTCGAACGCAGCGCTTGCCGCACCGCATCTTGAGCCGGCTCGAGCAAGGCAGGAAAGGCAACGGCCGGATGGTTCAGAAATCGGGTCATCGCCCGCGTGGCCGCGAACGATTGCCCCGTGCCCGGCAACGCCGACAACCCGGACACGGCCGCATTCACCACATGAGAATGCTCCTTCACCAACGTCCAATACCGCCCCTGGTGACGACCATCCAGGCCCCCAAAATAGAATCCATTCCGGGGAAAGTACCCTCGTCAAAAAGTTGTGTCCATACCTATGCCACAAGGGGGGAGGGAGCAAAACGCTACACGGATAATAAATGCGCTCTAGCTCTTCTTGAAAATGCGCGGTTCGAAGTTCAAACCATTCACGCTGATAAAGCGAATGACCCGCAGCGTGCCATCGGATTGCAGACGCACCGTGGCCCGATTGTTGCCGGTCCGATGCGGCTCCGCACCGAATTCCAGCGCATACTCCTGGCCATCTGTCTTGGTGATGAACCAGAGCGCGGAAACCTCAAGCAACTTATCATCGATCATCGGAGCCTTCAGGATGACGTTGCCGTCGGCACGCAGATCCAATGTACCACCGCCAGGTTCTTGAAGCGTCCACATGCCGACCAACTCCTGCGGCCGGCGCACACCCGTGACATCAATAACCAGCGAGCCGCTGTCGGCGGGTTGCGCTGTTCTCAACAACTTGGGCCGGCGATCTACGGAATTGTCGAGCAACGACGTTGATGGCGGTGCCGGAGCGGGTGGCGGCTTTTGCGCAAAGAATAACCCTAACAGGATCATCACCGCCAGGCACGCCACGCTGGCCGGCAGCAGCCAGCGCATACGCTTGGCATACCGAGACTGCTTCACCCGATCGCGGTTTGCAGCGCGATTGTCTTTCTTGCGTTCTTCATCGAAGGCCTCTTCGGTCGGTGCCACGACGGCAACCGGCTCGGCTTCGACTTTTGGCACCGCCGGAGCCGTTGCTGCGGCGAAATTGGGATTGAGGACTTCTTCCGCCTTGCCGGCGTAAAACTTGTGCCCGCAACTGCGACACTTTACGCGGGTCGCCGCAACGGAAGGGCGGTGAATGGATAGTTGGTTGCGGCATTGAGGGCAAATGATACGCATCGCGAACGTCCCGCAAGTTCATCGGCCATGCGGCGATGCATCGCCCCAATCACCCAGTGAAACGCAGTCAGGTGGATCGATTCCACCATACCCATGTCGTTCAGCGGCACATGCAGTCCGCATTGGGCCATCGTGCGGAGTTTTCCGCCGGTGTAGCCCGTGCAGCCGACTGTGACGAGTCCGTGAGCGTTGGCCCACTCCACCGCGCGTAAAATATTGGGGCTGTTGCCCGAGCCGCTGATGGCGATCAGCACATCGCCAGGGCTGGCGAGGTTCTTCAGTTGCTCGGCGAAAACGCGGTCGTATCCTTCATCGTTGGCCCAAGCGGTAATGTAGGAAGTATTGTCGGTGAGGCTAAGGATTTTCAGGCGGGGAAAGTCGTCGTTGTCGAAGTCCTCGCGGGTCATCGTGCATTTGCCGAGGTCTTCGCACAAATGGGAGGCGTTGGCCCCGCTGCCGCCGTTGCCAATGACGAAAACAAAACGCCGCTCGCGCCACGCGGTTTCCAGAACATCCGCGATGCCGTCCAATTCGGCGGGGTCGATCTTCGCAAGTTCCGCAGCGGCCCGAACCAAATAGGCGTGGGCAGTCAATTCAGCCCCGAGCATTTCGCCTCCTGCGACACCGTTAGGCGGGCGAAAAGTACCAAATCTCGGTCAAACGCGGAATGGCAATACGGCAGTCTCGCGTGATCCGGCCGAGTGTTCTATAACAACAGTGCCCATGCACTTGCGGTCGATTTATGATGGTTCGGGGTTTGATGTTTGGATTGATTTTCCTGGCGCTCGGCTGCCAGGAAGAGGGCATTCGTGTGCTACGAGTGCCCAAGCCCGCACCCAAGCGCACATTGGCCGTTATCGTGCCGCGCAGCGATGCCACATGGTTTCTGAAGTTGAACGGCCCCGGCAATGGAGTCGCCGCCGACGCCGCGACGTTTCGAGAATTCGCAACCTCGATCCAATTCACCGATGGTGATCCGCCGATGCGCTACACGGTGCCCAAGGAGTGGCGCATCGATGACAGCGAGGCGGCCAAGGGTGGCATGTTCCGTCGGTTTGTAACATTTCGCACTGCGAACGAGAGTGAAGTCATTGTCACCAAGTTGGGTTCTGAAGCTGCTGCCGTGCTCCCCAACGTCAATCGCTGGCGTGGCGAAGTGAATCTCAATCCCATAGCTGAGTCCGAACTCGCGCCGCTCATCGAACCAATCGAAATCGGCGGCACAAAGTCCACATTCGTTGACGTGAACGGCACGCCCAAAGCACCGGAGGGCCGCTGACATGTCGGCCGTTCTCCCGGCAATCCCCGCAGTGCGTACGAAGCCCGCGACCAATCCCTTGAAGCAGTGGCTGCAGCCCTTGGCTTCATTGCGGCTCACGGTCGTGCTACTCGGTATGTCGATCTTTCTCGTCTTCGTTGGCACGCTCGCGCAAATTGACGGCGGCATCTGGACCATCGTCAGCCAGTACTTTCGTTCGTGGTTCGTGCTGGTGCCATTGAAGCTGTTTTCGCAGTTGGGCCAGATCTTCCTGGGCCTGCCCGAGACCTGGAGTCTTCCCGGCTATTTACCTTTTCCCGGTGGTTGGACCTTGGGCGCGATGTTAATGCTGAATCTCGTCGCCGCCCATGCCGTGCGTTTCCGCATGACATGGAAACGGTCCGGCGTGATGATACTCCATGCCGGCTTAATCATCCTGATGCTAGCCGAGTTCGTCACCGGGTTGTTTCAAATCGAAGCGAAGATGACCATCGGCACGAATGAGACCGTCAACTTCGTCGAGAACAGTCGAAAGGTCGAGTTGGCGATTATTGATCGCAGCAATCCCGGCGAGGATGTCGAATACACGATTCCCGAGGCGATGCTAAGAAGTGGGAAGCCAATCCGCTCGTCTGAGTTGCCATTTGACGTGGACGTGGTGGAATACATGACCAATTCCGACTTGATCAAGGCAGGCAAAGATGCGTCTGGCGCGGAGACAATGACGTCCAAAGTGGGGATTGCCTTTCAAATCGTGAAGATCGGCGAAGCCTCAGGTGTAGACACCAGCGCCCACGAAGATGCACCCACGATTAGAGTACAATTGAAGCGCAAAGGTACTGACGAAGTCATTGCCACTAAGACCGCGTCGGTGTGGGGTTCGCCGAACTTCACACGCCGCCTGCCGATCTACCAGTTTCCGCCGATCGACTTCCAGGTCGATGGCAAACCATGGCGTATTGAGCTGCGTGGCCAGCGTGAATACTTGCCCTTTTCGCTCAAGCTTAATGAATTTCGCTTTGATCGTTACCCCGGCACCAACACGCCGCGCAATTACTCGAGTACCGTCACGTTGAACGATCCGCGAACAAGCGCCAAACGTGATGTCCTGATTCGCATGAACGAACCGCTGGCCTATGAGGGTGCGACCTATTATCAGTCGGGGTTCACGCCAGATGAAAAAGGCACCGTCCTTCAAGTCACGCGCAACCCCGGAGTGTGGCTGCCGTACATCTCTTGCTCAATGATCGTGCTGGGGATGCTCCTTCATTTCGGACAATTGCTCATTCAGTTCCTTGGCCGCAGGGTGCCGACATGAGCCTGTCACGGCTACTGACAATTATCGGCACCATCGGCATCGCCGCCGCGATGCAGCTTTACGCCGCCATGCCGTCACGGGTGGCCACCGGGTCATTCGATTACGAGTCGTTCGGCAAGTTGCTCGTGCAGGACGGCGGCCGGATAAAGCCATTGGATACGGCGGCTCGCGTTGCTCTGACAGTCATCAATCATCGTCAATCCTGCCGCGATACCAAAGGCCGCGAGATTCCGCCCGTAAAATGGCTGCTCGAAGTGATGTCGCTGACGGCCGGCTCGATGGACTCGGAAATTGCCAAAACCCGGCTTTTTCGCATCGACAATGTCCAAGTCGTGCAACAGCTGGGTTTGGAAAATCGGATTGGTTCGTGGCGCTATTCCTTTGCGGAGTTAGCCCCGAAGTTCAAGCTCATCGAGGCCGAGGGTAAGCGGGCGGAAGCCGTTGACAAGAAAAAGCGCAGCCTGGCTGATCAACGTATCTTGGAACTCGGCAAACACCTCGAAGAGTTTCTCAAGCTCAACAGCTGGCGCCTGGCGGTGATACCGTCCGAGGCGGCAACGCCTCATGATCCTTGGACGATGGCATCGGACTTCCGACCTGAATCGTTAGAGCGACAAGCCCTGATGAACATGGCGGACTCGCTCCGCAAGCAGGGGGTTGATGCCAAGACGTTAACTGAAGAGAAGGCTCTCGCGCTTGTTGAAGCGGAGCAGAAGCGATTGATACAGTCCGCCCCGGCTGCCGCCCGCGACTTCATTCGAATTCTTGAGGCTTACAAAGACAACAACCCCGAACGTTTCAATCAACTGGTATTCGAGTTTCCCAAGTACTACGGCGATAACTTACACAGCGACGTACGCCGGGCCGGCGTCGAGGTTGTGTTTAACCGCGCAGCCCCGTTTTACTATGCCATGTGGTTTTACCTGGTCGCATTCCTGTTCGTGCTGGGCGGTTGGATCACGATGCAATGGTCACCGAACGCGGCCAGCCGTTTCTTTGCGTTGGCATCCGCATTGACCGCGTGGACGTTCCTGGTTCATACCGTCGCGCTGTTCTTCCGCATGTACCTCATGGACCGGCCGCTGGTATTCGTGACAAATCTCTACTCTTCGGCCATCTTCATCGGCTGGTGCGCCGCGGCAATCGGCTTGATTGTGGAACGGCTACGCGGTCGAGGCATCGGCACGGCCATGACAGGCATCGCCGGGGCGGCCAGTCTCATCGTTGCCTACTTCATCGACCTTGGCATGGAAGGCGACAAACTGGAAATGATGCAGGCGGTGCTGGACACAAACTTCTGGCTGGCCACCCATGTAACTACCGTGACGTTCGGCTACGCCGCGACGTTTGTCGCCGGCTTTCTTGGCATCGCCTTCATTTTCATCGGCGTGATGACGCCAATGCTGGATAAGGAACTGACCAAGGTGCTGTCCGGGTTGATCTACGGCGTGGTGTGCTTTGCGACGCTGCTGTCATTTACCGGCACCGTACTCGGCGGCATCTGGGCCGACTATTCCTGGGGCCGATTCTGGGGCTGGGATCCGAAGGAAAACGGCGCGATGCTCATCGTATTGTGGAACGCACTCATCCTGCACGCCCGCTGGGGCGGCATGGTAAAGAGTCGTGGCCTGGCGGTACTCGCCGTGTTCGGTAACATCGTCACCGCTTGGAGCTGGTTCGGTACCAATCAACTCGGCGTCGGCTTGCACGCTTATGGTTTTACGAGCGCAGCAGCATTCGCATTGGTGGTGTTTAACTGCGTGATGATTTGCATCATGATGTTGGGTATGTTGCCCGAAACTGCTTGGCTGAGCCGCCAACCGGGACTTAAATCGGATTCAACGCATTGAATTCGCCGGACTCGTCACCCAGCATTTTTGTCTTGGCAGCACTGGCGATAACTTCGGCACACAAATCTTCGCCCATTGTGCCGCTATTCAGCACCAGGTCGTAATTCACCGGGTCGTTGGCATCCACATTGAATTGATCCAGCATGTATTGGCTGCGTTGCGCATCGCGTAGCTCGACTTCACGTTCAGAATCATGCGGCGTCAAGCGTTGCCATTGCGTGAAATAAGCGACACGCTCGATCCGCGGCGCCACAATACGTACATGCAGTGTACTGGCCGCCGGCAGCAAATGGCCCGCGCCGCGTCCAACCAATACCACTTCACCCATCGCACCCAATGTCAGAATCATTCGCGCCAATTGCACTTCGTTGGCATCGGCATCGAGCATTGCGGTCTGTCGCAACTCAAGCAACCGGCGGTCGGCCCATTCTCGGGCCGCCGCGGTCATGTCATCGCTGGCTGAACCTTGTTGAGCCATGAACTCCAGCAAGTCCTGATCGACGACCTGCCAACCCAGCTTGCGGCCAACTCTTTGGGCGATGGAACCGCCGCGCGATCCGGTCTGCCGGCTAACGGCGATGGTCAGCGTGCGCGGAAAGCGCGGCGACTTCGCGACGGTCGCTCCGCGGTCGCCGTGGTGCGGGATCATTTCCTTGGTGCCAATCATCGCCATATCCATTCCCTAGCTCATGCCGCGTCGTCCCGGTACTCCGACCGGCCGAAGAACCAGGCCCCCAGGGCCAGCGAAGTAACGGTGATAACGGCCAGCACCGCCCATGCGGTCGCGCCGCTCACCGGCATATATACGGACGGCTTGTCCGGATGGATGCCCAGACCCGCCGCCGCATCGAAAATCACACAACGAACATAATAGCTGACGCTCACCCGCTTCATCAGCCCCGGCATGTCGCCGAGCAACGTCTCCAGAAAAAAACAGTAAACCAGGCCGACAACGGTGGGTCGCCGCGTCGCCGCCGATAACAGGTGAAACAGGCTCGTGAAGGCCAACGTGCCGCCGGCGATGGCCGGCCAAAACAGTACAAACGCTTCGCGCCCCGGTGCTCCTGCCGTCCAGCACATCAGCCCGAATCCACCTACAGTGAATCCTAGCGCCCAGGGCAACAAGGCGACATACTTGGCGAAGTAGATCGACCAGCGGGGCAGGGGGCGCGTCAACAACCAAATCAACGACCGCGATTCCACGTCGCCGCCGAGCGCTTCGGTCGCGAAACTCAGGCACCACACCGGCAACAGAAAGCCGACAAACAGCGAAAACATGATCGCCCGCGTAAACTTGCCGACGCCGGACCGCTGCAACGCGCCCTGGTAAGTCCCCGACGCCGCCGACATGATAGCCTGCGTCGGCACCGCGAATGGCAGCATCGCTTCCATCGCGGCAAGCTGCTGGCCAACCTCGTTGTAAGTGACAATCTGCCGATTCTCAAAAAGTTGCCGATCCCGAACCTGGACCTTCCCGCCAAACGGCAGATCGATGGAAGTCTTTTCGCGGACATCGAAGGTGCCTTTGCCGAATACTCCATAGTCGAATTCGCGGGTCGGCGGGTACTTGAAGCGATTCTCCGCCAGCGTCCACCCGCCGCGCAGCGTCTGCACGCCAATGAGTCCTACGGCGATTGCCAACAACCCAAGCGCCACCCAGATCATCGTGCGCGCCCGCGCCTGCCGCCGCAACGACAGTCCGATGAGCGCAAACCACGCGCGAACCAGCGAACGACGCGGACCTGTCGAGTTGTCCTTCCCCATTTGCAATCCCGCGACCACGACAACGACTTGCACTACGCTACGATATTGGGGTGAGTCACGGTAGTCCGGCAGGGCATGACTGTTACCCACAGTTCTTCGATCCTGGAGGGATCGCAGCTATTAGCCGGTGGTTGAGCGCAGCGATACCACCGGAATGCGTGCCAACAGAATTTCCGATCCCGTAGGGATCGCAGCCCCGCTGTTGGGCCACGCGCTGCGACCCCTGCCGGGGTCGAAGAAATTCCCTAAACGAATACCCCGGGTGCGCGAAACGCGACCCGGGGCTAATGGCTGCGACCCCTCCGGGGTCAAGAAATGTGGGCAAGGGTCAACGGCAGGGCAGGGGGGTGCATCGCTCAGCGATAACCATGTCGAGCGAACGGCCGAATGCTTGTGTGATCTTCAACCCCGCCGCCGGCAAACGCCGCGCCCGGCACGCACTCAACGATTTGCAACGACAATACGCCGACCGTGCCGTCTTTTTGCCGACGCAACAACCCGGCCATGCCAGCGAACTCGCGCGCCAAGCCGCCGACGAGGGCTTCGCCGTGGTTGCCGCGGCCGGCGGCGATGGCACGGTCCACGAGGTGGCCAACGGCTTGCTGGAATCGCAACAGACAAACACAGTCTTCGCCGTGATTCCCCTCGGCTCCGCCAACGATTACGCCTACAGCCTCAAGCGTGAGCAGGTGGTGACACCTCGCCTCGTCGACGTCGGAATCATCCGCACGAACACGAGGCACCGTTATTTCGTCAATTGCCTCGGCATCGGCTTCAGCGGCAGCGTCACCGCCGAGTCAAGGAAGATTCACTGGCTTCAAGGCCGCTGGCTTTACGGACTCGCCACTCTGCGAGCCTTGTGGAATCACTGGAATTACGTGGACCTGGCGTTTTCGCTGTTTCACGAAAAGCCGCCGCTCTATCAATCCACTCTCATGCTCAGCGTCATGCTCGGCCACCGCGAGGGCGGCTTCGTCATGGCCCCAGACGCCATTCTGGATGATGGCTGGTTCGACATCGTCCAGGCCGGCCGCCTCAGCCGCATTGAGGTATTAAGGCTACTCGCTCGTCTGAGCTACCGTGGCCTACCGCGCGATCATCCCAAACTGCTACTTGCCCGTTGTCAGTCCCTGTCAATTACCTCATACCAGCCGATGCCCATCCACACCGACGGCGAATTGTTCTGCCAGTCGGCCGATGATGTGCAGGAGATCGAGATTGAAATGTTACCACGGCGATTGATTGTGCAGCTTGGGTTAAGTTGATGTGCGTCCAACGAGGCGCAAAAAACAAGCCCACCCGGTTTGGGTGGGCTTGTCTTCGAACTTATCGAATTACAACTTAGGCCGCCTTGCGCTTGCGCCATTTGCGCAGGCCGAAACCGGCAAGAGCCACGCCGCAAAACGTCATCGAGGTGGGTTCCGGAACAGCGGTGATCGAGCCGATAAACACGCCGGTGCCATAACCACCAAGCAGAGTCTCCGCACCTGTGGTCAGATCGATGGTGAACAGCGACATCGAAGTTCCATTTGCCGGGTCATCGTGGGTGACAAACGCAGTGCCCGACAAACCGCTGATTTCCATGTCGAGACCGGCACTAAACGTCCGGAAAGCGCCCGGAGTCGCGACGGTAAACGCTTGGCCACCGTTGGGCGACGGACTACCAAGTACTCCGCCAATTGTCAGAAGAGTGTCGTTCGAATAGTCCCAAGCGTAAAGTGTGGTGGAATTTGCGAAAGCGACGTTATTCGAGTATGCGACACCAACTAAGTCGGGAACCACCCCCGCTTGCGGATCACCTGCCGCGTAGGCAACGCTGGTATCCTGCTGCACGAAAGTTGTCGTCACGGGGTTCCAGCGATAACTTTGGCCACCCCGCGTGACGATACGGAGGCGATCCGCTTGTGGATTAAAGTCCATGGAAGCGATGGCGCTTGTGGCACCCGTCAGTGGGAACGTCGCACCTGCCGGGGTCAATGCGCCGGTGGAAGCGTTGACGGTGTATACTTGCGCATTAAACGTCGCATCGGTACTGATGGCGTAAATCTGACCATTCAATGGCCGCGCGTCGATTTCGCGAACAGTGTGTCCAGCGACTACGCCCGAGAACGCCCCGATCGTGGTCATCACGGATGGACTGGCGCTATCAAACGTCACCAGCGATCCGCCCGGCGAGGTGCTGGCACTGCTGGTAGACGTCATCGCGTAAATGATCTCAGCACGGCTCGGCGACGCCGTCACAAGTGCGCTGAATACTGCGCACAGAGAAAGTATTCTTGATTTGGTCATTCGTAATGCCTCCATTGGTGTGAGTCGTAGTTGATCGAGTCGTTGAGGCCAACCCGTAAGTTGGCGCGGTGCGCAGCAATCAGCGCATGACGGCATTCTAGGTTCTATCGGCTTGATTCAAGACGTGTTTCGGATTTTATTAAATTTTTTTGCGGCACGGTTTTCCCCCCAAACTGGCTAGGCGACGCTGCAATTCCATCGAACGAGCAACAGCCAGTTACTCCCGGTCAGTGAATCCGGTGAAAATACTGGTTTTCTCGAGTGACGACAGTGTCTTGCCAAGTGTGAATCGACACGACAATACAATGCAGACTAAAGCGATGCGACCCGACATTGCCATTACCAGCGGAGATCCCTCATGGAAAGCAACAAAATCGAACCGGTGATTCTGCCCGATGTGTTTGATCCGACGACACCGATCACAGAATTGATCCCGCCAATACCGGAAGACAACCCGGCCGACGAACAGCCCGAACCCAGTCCGGACACGGGCAAGACGCAGCCACAGAAACAGCCGCAAACCGAACCGCTCAATCCCGACAAAGACACGGACATCGGCGGCGGCGACTAAGGCGCTCAGCCTTGACCCGCCAGATTGCTCTAATGTACTTGAGCTATCGTCTTATTCCCCTCCCTTGAAGGGAGGGGTTAGGGGAGGGATTATTTGCGGCCCCGGTAGTAAGTACCGAAGTCCACTGGGGAGGCAAGTCTTGAATCCCTCCCCTACCCCTCCCTTCAAGGGAGGGGAAAATTAAGAATGGCACCCCGTTGAAATTGAAAGCCATCAAAGCGATCCGGCATCGCTCCTCGTAGCATCCGTCGCGATGACCGACTCTTGTAATGATCACCGGATCGGTCAAAATGCAAAACTGTAGCCCACATCTCATGTGTAGCGTCACTGCTAATGCAGCCAACTTGTTCCGACCCCGTCGGCGTCGTATTCCTATCCTTGGCCCGCTTAATCACAAGGATAAATCAGCATGTTACGCATCGCTTCCGCAGTATGGCAGGGTACGCTCAAAGAAGGTACCGGATCGCTCACGTCGCCCAGCGGCGTATTCAAAGCGACACCCTATTCATTCAAGTCACGATTCGGCGAAGGCAGCGAAACCAATCCCGAAGAGCTGATCGCGGCCGCTCATGCCGGCTGCTTCTCGATGGCCTTGTCGAATATCCTGGGCAAAGAGAATCTGACGCCCGAAAAGATTGCCACCACCGCCAACCTGACGCTCGAACAAGTCAACGGCGCGTGGACGATCACGACCATCCACCTTGATCTCACCGCCAAAGTCCCCGGCATCGACCAGGCCAAACTGGAAGCCGCCGCCAACGACGCCAAAGCCAATTGCCC
>JANLTA010000790.1:0-2977 GCA_031362705.1 Gemmataceae bacterium
ATCAAGCAGAATCGCGGGGCCATCGCGTTTTACGAGTCGGGAATCTACGCCGCCAGCGGTGAGCCGGCTGCGGGCAGTTCGTTGGCGGGGCCGTGTCGCGCGGCCGTGCGGGCGTTGAAAGAGTATCAGACGTTTCTTGAAAACAGTTTGCTGCAACGGGCCACCGGCGATTGGCGACTCGGCAAAGACAAGTTCTACGCCAAGCTGGAACTGGAATTGAATGCCGGTTTGTCCGCCGAGGAAGTGTTGCGTGAGGCCGAGACGGAAGCGGCGCGGGTGGAACGGGAGATGGTTGTTGTCGCCCGACAGCTCTGGTGGAAGTTGTTTCCCGGTAAGTCGCTACCGGTGGACGACGCCAACGGCCGGCGGTTTCTGGTTCAATCCGTTCTGGCCAAACTGAGCGACGATCATGGCACTTCGGAGTCGCAGGTCGCCGACGCGAAGATCACGGTGGACAAGATTCGCCGCTTCATCACGGAGAAGGACATATTGCGGCTGCCCGAGCCGGACCGCTGCAAGGTGGTGGAGATGCCGGAGTTTCAGCGCGGCCAATCAACGGCATACCTGAATCCCGCGCCGCCACTCGATCCGAAGGCCGATAGCGTGTATGCCGTCAGCCCGCCGCCCCGGGAATGGGACGCCCGGCGGGCCGAGAGTTACTTCCGCGAATACAACCGGTCGATGCTGCAGATTCTGACGATTCACGAGGCGTATCCCGGCCACTATGTCCAACTTGAATACAGCAATCGCTGCCCGTCCAAGATTCGCAAGCTGATTTATTCCGGGGCGTTTGTTGAAGGCTGGGCCGTCTACACCGAGCAGATGATGCTCGATCAGGGTTATGGCGAAGGCGACTTGTCGTTGCGCTTGCATCAACTGAAGTTCTACCTGCGGGCTGTGCTGAACGCCCTGCTCGATCACAAGATGCACTGCACGAATATGACGGATGAGGAAGCGTTGGATCTGCTTGTGAATCGCGGATTTCAATCCGACGGCGAGGCGCAGGGCAAACTCGTGCGGGCCAAGCAAAGCTCGTGTCAGTTATCCACGTACTTCGTTGGCCGCACCGCCTTTTATCGCCTGCGGCAACAAATCCAGCGCGAGCAAGGCGACGCGTTTGATCTGGCACGGTATCACGAGGCGGTGCTCGATTTTGGCTCGCTGCCCGTGAAGTATTTGCCTGAGTTAGTTCGCGAGCGGCTCAAGAAGCCGCGTTGACTGAACCGCCGTGGTCACGCTATAAGACTTCGATGACGACATACCTGACCGAAGAACTGCGCAACGTTCTTGACAGAAGCGACGATCTCACGGTGCGACTCTACGACGCCCTGAATCAACGGGCGTACGTCGTTGTGCCGGAAGCCACCTTCGAGCGCATGTGTTCACTGAGCGATGATGAAGACATCACCGCCGCCAAATTGTATCCGCATGTTGGGAAGTTGATTGATGGTGATGGGTTAGGAGTTTAGTCTTCGATCCCGTAGGGGTCGGGAACAAATGCGTGCTAGAATGGCCTCATGAGCCGTGACGAGCCGATGTTGACTGCTGACCTGCCGGGGGTTGGCGGGCGGATCAAAGTTGAGCTGGATGATTTTGAAGTTGAAGAGATTCCGGCGTACCCTCCAAGTGGTGCGGGGCCACATCTTTATCTCTGGCTCGAAAAGCGCGATCTTGGTGCCGAGTTTCTCGTGCGACAACTGTCGCAACGGCTCGGCATTCGGCCCGGCGACATTGGCACGGCCGGCATGAAAGATCGCCGGGCGGTCACCCGGCAATGGGTGTCGGTGCCCGAATCGGCAGAAGCTCGATTGCCGGAATTGGAAGGCAACGGAATTCGTGTCCTTGAAGTCTCGCGGCACAACAACAAGTTGCGGCCGGGCCATCTGCGCGGCAATCGTTTTCGCGTTCTCATTCGTGATGTCGGGCCGGATGCGGTGGAACGTGCAAAACCGATCATTGAGCGCATTGCCCGTGATGGCTTACCTAATTACTACGGCGACCAGCGGTTTGGCCGCGATGGCGACAATGCCAATTTGGGCATGAAGCAACTGCGCGGCGAACAGGTTGGCCGGCTGAATCCATTCATGCGCAAGATGTCGCTATCGGCCGTGCAGTCGCAGTTGTTCAACGAATGTCTGGCAAGGCGCTTGCGCGATGAATTGTTGCGTACGGTGTTGCTGGGCGATGTGCTGGCCAAATGGCCAGCCGGCGGCATGTTCACATCCACGGAACCCGCTGTCGATCAGCCCCGACTGGAAGCCCGCGAAATTGTGCCCGCCGGGCCGATGTTCGGCAAGAAGACATTTGCCGCCGCCGATGTCGTTGCCGAGCGCGAAGCGGCTGCGTTGGCGGAACATGGTTTGACGACACAGTCATTTCAAGGCTTCGGACAATTGCTCGATGGCACCCGGCGGCACTACTTCGTGTATGTCGATGACCTGGCCTGCGAAACCGAGGAAAACGGTTTGCGAATGACATTTGCATTGCCGGCGGGCAGCTACGCCACGGTGCTGCTGGCCGAGGTGATGAAGCTCGCTCCCGAAACGTCATGAGTGAAAACCACGCCGAACCCGGGACGCAGCGCATTATCGCCATCGGCGATATTCATGGCTGCTTCACGGCGCTTGAGACGTTGCTGGAAGCCGTAGCGTTGCGCGATGGCGACCTGTTGGTGACGCTTGGTGATTATGTGGATCGTGGGCCGGCGAGCCGGCAAGTGCTGGATCGGTTGATTGAATTGTTCGATGCCGGGCGATTAATTCCACTGCGGGGCAATCATGAATTGATGATGCTGCGGGCACGCGACAGTGTGCGTGAAGAAAAGTTCTGGCGCAACTACGGCGGCGACGACACCATTGATTCGTACTCCGTCGGCGAGAAGCAGGGTCGCTTCAACGACATTCCCGACCGCCATTGGCGCTTCGTCGCCAGCGATTGCCGCGACTGGCATGAGACGGATGAGTTCATCTTCGTTCAC
>JANLTA010000230.1:0-7663 GCA_031362705.1 Gemmataceae bacterium
GACGTTGGAAGCTCCAACAAATACTGGAAATCGGAGCCGCCGCGTTCAATCTGGTGAGATTGCGAAAGCTGAAGCCCGCCTGAGATGGAAGGGCGGAGCGAAGGAATGATCACCTGGCTCGGGTGAGCCGGGTGAAGGGAATGCAAAAACTACCACGGAGTGGACGCGGTCGATGGAATAGGACCGTTTTTCAGCAGCCTGCTAATTGCCACTTCGCAGTTCATACGAATCGAATGAGCATTCGACTTCACATCGATCCGCCGAACCGTAGCCGAAATTGAATGAAGTCGCCGGCGGCGACTGCGCCATCGTTGTCGAAGTCGAAGATCGAGTTATTGCCGCCGAGGGCGAGGCGGAACTGGATGAAGTCGTTGGCGGCGACATTGGCGTCGCCGTCAGCGTCGCCGAAGAGGCGAAAGATTCCACCGGTGCCGCTCGATGGGACAACGTGATTGTCCCCGCCAACCCCGTCGCCGTTACCGTCCAACTGAAGGCCGTTCGCCGTCACTTGCGACGCAAAAATGGTCAGCGTGTAACGTCCATCCGGCAACGAACCCGATTCGACGAGCGGGCCGGTGAACGTGAGGTTCACGTCCGTCGTAGTCCCGTTCGTCACGAGTGCGACAAGACCGATGGACGCATTGTCGCTGTTGCGTTTCAGTTGAAATGCGGTTTCGGGATTCGTGGGCAGCGTCACAATCGTGTTGAAGATGAACTTGACCTGGGTGACTCGCGACCGCTGGGCCTGGCCGCCGTTGATGATCCCGTCGAGCACTCGTGGCGGCGCCGCCTGCAGCTCAAACGCGCCGATGTCCGCCGATCCGTTGACGTTTCGCGCGAACCCGGCACCACGTTGATCATTTGCCAGTCCAGCAACGTTGTTGCCGGCATTGATCGCCAGGCTGCCGACCAGAAGTGCATGAGTCAGCGTCGGCCCGCCGTTGTTGGTCAATGCTCCAAGTTTGGCGTTGAGCGGCGACGATTTGATTCCGACCAGGTTGCCGGTGCCGGTCAGCGTAAAGTTGCCGGCGTCGATGACGCCGACCAGATTATTGTTGCCGCTAACGTTGGTCGCCGAAGTGAACGAAAGGTCAGGCGTATTGGCATTGACGTTGCCGCTGACGATCGTGCTGGAAAGTGACACCGCCCCGATCCCGTTCAATCGCGCGATTCCCCCACCGTTTGCCCCGGCCGAGTTGGCAGTAATGGTGGAGTTCTTAAAGACCGCCACGCTGGAGGAGTTCACCAGCACGAGACCCACGGCGCCGCCGCTGCCGGATGCGGAGTTTCCGGACAAGGTGGAGTTCGTAATACTCAACGGGGAATTGTCCACGTCAAAGAAAATCGCACCGCCAGAACCTGCGGTGCTGGTGTTACCGGAGAGCGTGCTATCTTCGATGGTTAGAGCTCCGCCGAAAAGACCCACGTCAACCGAAATCGCGCCACCCGTCTTGGCCGAATTGGCGGCGAGGGTTGAACGGCGAATGATTACCGGTCCGATGGCACTGATGGCTCCGCCGGACGACGCAATGGAATTCGTGATTGAACAATCCTGGAGCGTCAAGTTCGCAAATGATGAATTGAGCAAGATCGCTCCGCCTGACAAGGTTCCTGATACTTTGCCGTTCGTGAGGGCCAGTCCTTCCAGCACAACCGAAGTGAATCCTGTCGTAATGTTGAAAATCCGTCCAGCGGCGTTGCCGTCGATCGTCACATTGGCTGCTGGCCCCGAGATTGTGAGGTTGTCGTTTCCGGTAATCGGAATCTCACCGGTGGTCAGCGTGATGGTCTTTGCCGAACCAAAAAACACCGGGTCAAACGTGATCGTGTCCGGCCCTGAAATGGCGGTGGCGTCGAAGACAACCTGACGAAGACTATCCGGCCCGCTGTTATTAACGTTGCCAACGATAAGAAGGGGCGGCAGCTCCAAAGCGCCGATGTCGGCAGCCGCATTCCACACACGCTGGAACCCGGTGCCACGTTGGTCGAGCGCTAGCGATGCGACGTTTGATCCTTTGTCACGCACCGGGCTGTTCAAGGCTGGCAAATGTGTCAGCGTTGGCCCGCCGTTGTTGGCCAGCAGACCGAGCTTGAGGTCGGTGCCGAACGGCAAGTTATTCGCCCCGGTCAACGTAAAACCGGCGGCGCTGCCAACAGCGCTGAAGTTGACGTTGACTGTACCGGTGCTGCTGATGTCCGGCGCGACTGGATGGCTGTTGCCCGAGACAATCGAACTTTCAATGGTGATGACGGCCGAGCCTGACGTCCGGCCGATCCCACCCGCATGGTTTGATGATGTGCCCAAGCCCGAGTTTGCCGTCACGGTGCTATTAAGTAGTGCAAGCGTGCCGTTAAAAGCAATCAGGCTCACGCCGCCAATGCCGGATGAAGAACTGTTGCCGGAAATGGTGCAATTCCGAAGAGTCACGATGCCGGTGGCGGATGGACCAGTAATGCGAACACCGCCATCAGTGTTGCCGCTAATGGTTGTGCCCTCGACGAGCAGCGAACTGTTTCCGGCATACAAATAAAGTCCGCCGCCGCCCGCCGCGGTGTTCCCTGAAATTGTGCAGCGCTGAATCGTGATGTCGACGAATCCTGCCGTGTGTAGCCCGCCGCCGAAGCCCGCTGCCTGGTTGCCCGTGAAGTTGCATTCGATCATTGTGACCTTGGTCATGACCGGTGAGGCACCTGAAATGGATGCTCCTCCGCCGCCCCCGCCGCCGGCCGTCGCTGAACAACTGGAGATGTTGACTCGATTGAGTGTGATCGTGCCGCCACGCAGTGACAATCCACCGCCATTGCCGCTGGCGGACTTGGCGTTGACGATCGACAGGTCTGCAAGGGTTAGTGCAAGTTTGTTGGCGCTATCGTTGTAAGAAATGACCCGGCTGGCATTGTTGCCGCTGATGCTCAACAACCCTGTTCCGGGTCCGCTGATGGTCGTGCTGTCGGTGATTGTCAGAACACCGGTGGTGAGGGTAATTGTTTGGGGGCTGTCGAATACGGATGAATCAAATGTAATTGTGTCGGTGCCCGGGTTGGCATTGCCATTGAGAACGGCCTGGCGCAGCGAGCCAACTCCACTGTCCGAGGTATTCAGCACTATGGTCGCGCCTCGCTCGACCGCACCAATGTCGGCGGCGGGACCGCTGACGCGTGGAAAACCTGTGCCGCGCTGGTCAGTCGTTACCACGCCATTGTTGCCCTTATCGATCGCCGGACTGTCGAACAACAAAAAGTGTGTGAGCGTCGGGCCGCCGTTGTCTTGCAGTGTCCCGAGCTTGGCGTTCAGTGGGCTGGCCTTGGTTCCCGTCAATTTGCCGCTGCCGGTGAGCGTGAAGTTGCCTGCGTCAGCGACGCCGACGAGTAAGTTACTGCCGTTCACATTGGTCGCGGCATTGAAAAAAAGGTCCGGCGTGTTGGCGTTGAGATTTCCAGCCACGATCGTACTGGAAAGTGTCATCGTTCCCGTTCCGCTTGAGCGCGCGATGCCACCGCCATTCGCACCGCTCGCCGTGTTATTTGTGATCGTGCAGTTTTGTACGGTGAAATTGCCGGTGAAATTCGACAACCCGATACCGCCGCCGGTGCTCGATGCAGTGTTGCCGGAGAAAGTACTGTTGCGGACGATCACCCCGCCAACCGCGGGAGCACCGAAGAAATACAGCCCGCCGCCCTGGTCGTTCGTTGTCCGGTTGCCGGAGACGGTGCTGCTTTCCATCAACAGACTGCCGCCATTGTAAAACGCTATTCCCGCGCCTGCGCCGCTCGACGTGTTGCCGCTGATTGTCGTGTCGCGGATGGTGGCCGAGCCACTGTACATGAAGATTCCGCCGCCCTCGGCGTCACTTCCGGATGTGGCATTGTTGGTGACCGTACACGCTTGCAGAGTCAACGAACCAGCCGTCCCATTGACGTAAATACCGCCGCCGGCGCCGGACGTGTTTCCGGTGATGACGCAATTGGTCAAGGTCAGTGCCTCGTCATCGACAAAAATCGCCCCGCCGCTGAGTGTGGTTGTACATCCGGTTAATGTCAGTCCTGAAACCGTCACCGTCGCTTTGGCCGCAGCACCGGAAGTGTTGAAGATGCGGTTAATTCCGTTGCCATTGATGGTCAACTTGGCCGCCGGTCCGATGATGGTCACGCCATCATTGATTGCCAACTCGGTGGTGGTCAGCGTGATGGTTGTCGTGAAGGCGAATATTGACGGGTCAAATGCCACGGTATCAAACCCGCCAAGTGAATTGGCGTTGCTGACGGCTTGCCGTAGCGACCCCGTACCGGTGTTGCTGGTGTTGATGACTAGAAAAGACTGTAGCTCGACCGAGCCGATGTCCACGCCGCCGTTGCTGTTTCGGGTCGCCACACCGCCGCGCTGATCCGTGGTCAATGCGGCAGGGTTGGAACCCTTATTGATCAGCGGGCTATCCGCAGCCGGGACATGCGTCTGCGTCGAACCACCATTACTACTGAGTGTTCCAAGTTTGTAATCGACGGCGACGAGGTATTTAGAAGGGTTGTCTGGCGTAAACGTCGTCACGCCGGTCGTGGTGAATACGGCGCTGTATTTGGCAGTAACTGTTCCAGTGGTGAACAAGTCTTCGTTGGCCCCCGCGGTGTGGGTGTTGCCCGAAACGACGCTGCTTTCCAGGGAAATGCTCCCGGTGCCCGCAAATCGGCCGATGCCGCCGCCGCCCGAGCCGCCGGCCGTGTTGGAAGTAATAGTACTGTTCTCCACAACCAATGTGCCGAAAAAATTCAGTGCGACTCCGCCGCCGGTGCCAGTGGCGGTGTTGCCCGACAAAGTGCTGTTGCGAACTGTGAAGCCGCCCGCGCCGACGGTGCCATCAAAGAAGATGCCCCCGCCCTCAGTGGCGGAGCTGTTACCGGAAAGAGTGCTGTTGGTAATCGTCAAAGTGGAGTCATGAGCGAAGATGGCGCCGCCGCCGTCCTTGGCCGTGTTTCCCGTGATCGCGCAGCTCGTGATCGTGCCGGTGCCGCTCGTCACGAGAATGCCTCCGCCGTCGGCGTCAACGGAATTGTTGTTTGTGATGGCACCACCACTGACGGTCAATGACCCTGCCAAGACGGCAATGCCGCCGCCGAAGTTGGCCGCGCCGGTTATGCTGTTGCCCGACACCACGCAACCCAGCAGCGTCACCGATTCGTCACCGGCCAGGAGGCCGCCGCCAGGGCCTGCTACCTTTCCGTTGACGATGTTAAGCGCAACCAGGGTGATTTTTTCCCCTGTCGGGGCACTGACCGTGTTGAACACCCGGCTCAAGCCGTTGCCATTAACGGTAATCGCGGGGCCGGTGATGGTCACACCATCGGTGATCAACAGTTGGCCGGCGGTCAACGTGACGACGCCGAACAGGCCGGCTTGGAAGTTGATGCTGTCGTCGCCGGCCAAACCGTTGGCACTGCTGATCGCCGCCCGCAGTGAACCGGGCACATTGTCGGTCAGCGTCGTGACCGTGAAAGTCGCCGGGGCCAAACGGTGTTCCAGTTGCTGGCAAGCCAGTCGAGATTGAAACAAGTTCCGGCGAAGTCGGCGGCGGAATAGCATACGGCCCATGACAAACTCCCCGTGAAACAAGGTCACATCCCGTTGTACTGCGGAACGCCTGGAAACATTGCCAGGCGAGCACTTGAAATCCAGGCTCCGAACGGGGATGCTGTCAGTTGGCAATCTCGCGATGGTCGTCGCAGTAACAGACATGGCACCGAAAGTAACAACGAAGGGAACACGTTCAGCGATGGCCGATGAGGCAGGCGAGCAGATGGCGCAACATCGCGATCGATTGGTGCGGTTTGTCCGCGGCCGACTGGATCGGCGGCTGCGCGGGCGGGTCGATGCTTCCGACGTGGTTCAGGAAGCGTGTGCGGAAGCGACCCGGCGGCTGCCCGAGTACCATCAAAAGGCCGACGTGCCCTTTTACGTGTGGTTGCGTTTCTTAACCGACCAATGTCTGGCCAAGGCGTATCGGCAACACCTCGGGACGCAAAAACGCGATGTCGGTCGTGACATCTCCGTTCCGAACTACGGCGGCGATTCGGTAGACGTTCTCGCCGAACACTTTGCCGCCAGTCAAACTTCGCCCAGTAGCGCGGCGGGACACGCGGAACTACGGGAGCGCCTGCGGGCCGCCCTGGAAGCCATGGCACCCGCTGATCGTGAGGTGCTGGCCCTGCGGCACTTTGAACAGTTGAGCAATCTGGAAACCGCCGCGGTTCTCGGTCTCACATTGTCCGCTGCCAGTCATCGATATGCTCGAGCGCTATTGCGGATGAAGACCGTATTGACGGAGCTGTTCGGCTTCCGCGAGGGGTCCGTCGTATGATCACTTCTGCCGCGCCGTCCGCACGACATCCCGTCGAAGAGTTGGCGGAGGATTTTCTCACGCGCCTCCGTCGCGGCGAACGGCCATCACTCACCGACTACGTGCAACAATTTCCGGACGTCGCCGACGAATTGGCGGACATTATTCAAGCGCTGTTGGTACTCGAAGGCCTACGGGTTGACGGCGAAGAACTCGAGGAGTCGGCATCACCACTCCCCGAGTGCCTGGGTGAGTACCGGTTAGTGCGCGAGATCGGCCGCGGCGGCATGGGTATCGTTTACGAAGCCGAACAATCCGACCTGGGCCGGCATGTCGCTCTCAAAATCTTGCCGGCAATCGCCTTGTTGCGGCCGACACACCTGGAGCGGTTCCGTCGCGAGTCACGGGCCGCCGCCCGGTTGCACCACACGAACATTATTCCGGTCTATGGCGTCGGCGTGCAGGACGGCATTCATTATTACGCGATGCAGTACATTCCTGGCCGGGGCCTGGAGACAATCCTCCGCGACTTGCGCAAACAGCGAACAGACCCTGTGGCCGAAACTGAGAAGGGCGCTGCGACCCTGTTGTCGGGTTCCAGCGCGGCCGGCTCAACCGAGTACCATCGCGCGGTAGCCCGAGTTGGCCTGCAAGTGGCGGAAGCGCTGTCCCATGCTCATGGCCATGGTGTATTGCACCGCGACGTCAAACCGGCCAACGTCATTCTTGATGACCAGGGGATTGCATGGCTCGGCGATTTCGGCCTGGCGTACCTTGAGGGCGATGCTCCGTTGACCGGTACTGGTAGCTTCGTGGGCACCTTGCTCTACTTGGCACCAGAGCGATTCAAGGGCGAAGGCGACGCCCGCAGCGATGTCTATTCCTTGGGCGCGACACTGTACGAACTGTTGACGTTGCGACCAATGTTCGATGCCACGGATCGAACCCAACTCATCCGTCAGGTCACGCAAGACGAACCGCCGCCACCTCGGCGCCTGGATCGTGCGATTCCGAAAGACTTGGAAACGCTCGTCCTCAAGGCCATCGCCAAGAATCCTGATGATCGTTACGCGACCAGCGGCGAGATGGCCGAAGACTTGCGGCGGTTCATCGCTGACCGGCCGTTGGCGGCGCGACGAATTTCAACGTGGGAGTTGTTTCGGCGCTGGGTGCGGCGAAACCCGCTCGTTGCTGGATTGTTAACGGCTGTCTTCTTGTCTCTCGGCGTCGGCCTCGGCGCAACCTGGTGGCAATGGCAGCGCGCGGAAACCAACTTGACGGAAAAGACCGAGGCGTTGGATACGGCCAATCTCTACGCCAAGGAAGCCGGCGAA
>JANLTA010000087.1:0-3045 GCA_031362705.1 Gemmataceae bacterium
TGTTCTTTCGCAGTCCCATCGGCGATGCTCAATGCGGCCTGCGCGGCTTCCGCAAAGACGCATACCACAAGCTCGACCTTTCCGCGCCCGGCATGGAGTTCGCCAGCGAGATGGTCGTGAAGGCATGCCTCAACGACTTAAAGATGAGCGAAGTGCCGATCATCCTGCATCCGGATGGCCGCGATCGTCCACCGCACATGCGTAGCTTTCGCGACGGCTGGCGCAACTTGCGCTTCATGTTGCTGATGTGCCCGCTATGGCTGTACCTGATACCCGCATCAATGTTGATCACAGCCGGTCTGGCATTGATGGCATGGGTAACCGCCGGTCCGCAGGTCATCGGCACGGTCACCTTCGATGTTCACACGATGTTGCTTGGCTCACTGTGCGCCATCGTCGGCTATCAAACTTTCTGGCTATGGGCGTTCGCCCGCATCCACGGCTCGACGTGTGGACTGTTGCCGCGCACGTCGCACCCACGGCGGCTGTCCGCGCTGCTGCCTCTGGAGCGCGGCCTGATGCTCGGCTTATTTCTCATCGCCGCCGGCTTGCTATTGAATGGCTGGCTGGTGTTCGAATGGGCACGTCGGGACTTTGGCCCATTGGATATTCAAGTCACGTTGCGATTTGCGATCTGGGGCTTTACCGCCCTCGTCGTCGGCATTCAAACCATGTTCGGGAGTTTCTTCCTGAGCATGTTGGGCATGACTCGCAAGAAATCGTATCCGAGTATCGCAATATGAAACTGTTTGACCGCATCCTGCAGTCCTGGCGTGCGCACATGGCTCGGCCATTCGTTGCGGACGGTGCCCGCGTATTGGACATTGGCTGCCACCAAGGCGAGTTCGTAAAGAGTCTGGCCCAACGCATCGGCTCCAGTGTCGGCTTCGATCCTGCGGTGAAGTGCGAATCGACGGCGGTACATCGGTTCATTCCCGAGATGTTTCAACAGCCTTCGCAGTTCGACGATGAGTCGTTCGACGTCATCGTCATGCTGGCCACCCTGGAACACATCCCGAATAAAGAGCCTCTAGCTGAAGAGTGCTTTCGGCTGCTGTCGCCCGGCGGCCGCGTCATTATCACGGTGCCGTCGCTGGCTGTGGATGGCATCATGGAGTGGCTCTGTTGGCTTCGCATCGCCGACGGCACGTGCCTCGAAGAACATCACGGCTACGATCCCAAGCAAACATCCGCGATTTTCAACCAACATGGCTTTGAACTGGAACGACACCGGACATTTCAGTTGGGCCTGAACAACCTCTTCGTGTTACGCAAGCCCGTCGCCACGCTCCACCAGCGGTCGCGCGAACTGGTCGGGAGCAGCGCCTGTGCCTAATTGCGAACGATGGCCGAATGCGGTCAGCGTCGCTGTGGCCGTGCTGTTCGCCGTCGTCTTTCTCGGTCCCTTCGGCGATCTCGACTACAGTTGGCAGATCCTGCACGGCCGGCAAATTGTCGAAACCGGCTGCCTCCGCGTCACCGATCAACTTTCCTACACCATCGCCGGCCAGCAGATTCCCGATTTCGAATGGCTGTGGGAGGTCACGCTTTACGGAGTCTGGCACTTCACCGGATACGTCGGTCTGAAAGTCATGAAGCTGCTGTGCGCGGTCATGCCGCTGTATATCGTCGCCCGACAATTGCGACACCGCGGCGTCGGTTGGGCCGGCACTCTCCTGGCGATGATCATTGCCGTTGCCATGCTCGCACCCAATTGGAACCTGCGGCCACTGTATTGCACGACCGTCGGCCTGCTCCTGGTATCCGGTTGGCTGCACGACCACTGTGCCGGCCGGCGAATGCTGACCTGGTGGTTGCCGGTGGTCATGCTGATCTGGGCCAACAGCCATCCCGGCGTCATTGCCGGGCAGGGATTATTGCTCGGGGCAATCGCATGGGAGTGGATCAACGTTGCTATCGGTCTCAACAAGCCATTGGATCGACCCGCACTCAAACGGCTGACTCTGATTGGCGGCATCGGCTTCCTGCTGACGTTTGTCAGCCCCGATCCCATCGAACGATTGCTTTATCCGTTCCGGACGCGGCTCGACAATCCGGTCTGGCAAGTCTTCATTGAGATGCGCCCGGCTTACACCTTCATTACCTTGCCGCCCTACACGGCGATCCTGAGTTATGTCGTCGCGGCACTTGTGGCCCTCAGCATCGTCATGCGCTTTCGACAGTGGCGGATGTGGGAAATCGCATTGCTCGCCTGCGTCGCCGGCATGGCCAATGTCGCCGTCCGCAGTCTGCCCGATTGGTTGCTGCTCAATTTGGCGCTCGGCGTGCCGCGACTCAAGGAACTGTGCCAGAGCGCCGCGAGCCAGAGCGCGTGGATTAACAGCGGCCTTGCGAAATGGCGCGAAATGGCGCACAGCCTGCCCATGCGCTGGCAACCGACCTACGCAATCACCGCGATCATCTTGCTTGTTGTGATTGGCGTTGTGCCGGCCACTCGTGCCCGACTGTTGTTGATTGATGTGCCACAGAACCCCGTCGCCGCCGTGGACTGGATGCAACAGAACAACATCCACGGCCGCTTCTTCGGCTCCACCGATTACGGCGCGTATCTGGTCTGGCGAATGGGTGATCGCGCCAAATCGTTCGTGGACACCCGCGGCTTCTACTTCCCCATGCAACTGATCGCCGACTCGCACCAACTCCCGCAATTGGACCCCGACTGGCAAGCCCGCCTGGACCGCGTTTTAGCCGCCGGCACAGATTACTTCCTAATGGAAACCACCGGCCGACACGCCAAGCTATGGCAAACCCTCCAACCCCACGTCGAACCACTGTATCAAGACGGGCAGACGGTACTGCTGACCGCGCAACAAGTACGCGATGGCAGACAAATAGTTGCAAACACACTCGGTGACAACACCGCCGCTGCCGTGACGCGCAAAGATCAAAGCGCGGCCGACGCGCGCTGACTCTTAGTGTTCGATCAAATCGACCCGCCGAAGCGCAGGCGGAATTGGATGAAGTCGCTAGCGGCTACCGCACCATCGTTGTCGAAATCCAAGATGCTGATGCTGCCACCTAACG
>JANLTA010000320.1:0-12635 GCA_031362705.1 Gemmataceae bacterium
GTCGGCGTGACCGGTGCCATTGTCACAAGCGTGACACCCGTCGGTCCGACGAATGTGTACACGGTCACGGTCAGCACCGGCGCCAATTACGGCACCCTGCGGCTCGACGTCGCCGACGACGACTCGATCACGGATGCTGCCGGCAACAAACTCGGTGGAACAGGAACCGGCAACGGCGACTTCACGACCGGCCAGTTTTACACGATTCCGGAACTGCAGTCGCTGGTCGTGACCACGAGTTCTGATACTAGCACAGCCTTTGATGGCCTCACCAGCCTCCGCGAAGCGATTGCTTATGCGAACGCCAAGCCTGGCGCGGATGTGATTACATTCGACGCATCGTTCAACTCCGCGACCACGATCACACTGAACGGTTCGGAATTGCCAGCCGTGACCAGCACCGTCACCATCAGTGGCAAAGGTGCCAGACTGTTAGCCATCAGCGGCAATACACTCAGTCGGGTCCTTGATGTATCTGTCGGCGGCGACTTGATAGTTTCCGGAATGACAATCACCGGCGGCAGTACGGCGGGCAATGGCGGCGGCATCTTGAATGCCGGCACGCTGACTGTCATCGATTCGGCCATTGTCGGCAACTCGGCCAGCCAGGGTGGCGGCATCGCGAATTCCGGTACGCTCGCCGTTTCCGGCTCGACCTTGAGCGGCAACTCCGCGACCTTAGGTGCCGGCATCAACAATAGTGGTGGCGGTTTGCTGTCCAACTCGACACTTGCGGGCAACACCGCAAGCGGCAGCGGCGGCGCGATCTACAGTTTCGGCTTCTTCAATGTCGACTTCTCGACGATCAGCGGCAATTCCGCCAATGTCGGTGGTGGAATTGCAAACTCCGGTTCTGGGTTGGGCGTCACAAGTTCCATTGTTAGCGGCAATAGTGCCGGAACGGGGAATGACATCTATAGCAACAATACTGTAACCCTCAATTTCAGCGCCGTTGGCTTTGCCTTCGGATTCACTTACAGTGGCACAGGTAACCTGGGATTCGGCGCGAACCTCAAACTTGGCGCGCTGCAATATAACGGCGGACCGACGCAGACGATGATGCCGGCAATCGGCAGTCCGCTCATTGATGCCGCCGGATCGACAACTCTGACCCTTGATCAGCGCGGTTTGACTCGAGTGTCCGGTTTCAACTACGACATTGGCGCGGTCGAAGTCAGCACCACCAACGTCGCCAGTATCAATCGCACGGACGCCAATCCGACCGTCGCGGCCACCGTCCACTGGGCGGTGACGTTCGCCAACCCGGTTAGCGGCCTGACAGCAGCGAACTTCACGCTTTCCGGCTCCGGCGCGGCTGGGGCCAGCATCACCAGCGTGACCGGCGGTGGCACCAGCTATGTCGTTACCGTCAGCACAGGTGCCGATGGACTTCTCACGCTCAATCTGGCCAACTCCAGCGGCTTCGATGTGTTGCCGACGAACGTGCCGTTCATAGGGCAAAGCTACACGGTCAACAATGTACCGCTGACGGCTGCCATCTCGGCCAACCCGACCAACATCAATGACTACAAAGTCGGCAGCAACATGCTGACGCTGACCGCGACCTTCAGCGAAGTCATGGACACGGCCAGCACGCCGGTCTTCGACTTCCCGGTGGAAAACCCTGGCCTGTCGTTTGGATTTGCCGGCGGCTCGTGGGTCGATTCCACCCACTACCAGGCGAAGTTCAACGTCTTTGATCTCAACGTGAATCTGCAAGACATTGATGTCCGCGTCACCGGTGGCACGGACGCCGGCAGCAACGCCTTCGGCAGCACGACGGCGGCTGACTTGATCGACCTCGACACGCAGAATCCAACCACGACGATCATTTCCCTGAACAACCCGGTCTTGAACAATCTGCCGACGGTCAGTTGGACGGTCACGTTCTCGGAAGCAATCACCGGCTTGTCCGCCGTGAACTTCTCGCTGTTCAACGGTGGCCTGGGCGGCGTGCCAGCGGTCACTACAGTTGTCGGCGGCGGCACAACTTGGATCGTCAGTGCTTCGGGTTACGCCGGCGAAGGCACGTTGGCCCTGGTGGTCTCCAGCACCGCGGGCGTTCTTGACACCAGTGGCAACCCGTTGGCCGGCTTGCCGGTCACCGGCCCCGCCTACCAGATCGACCCGATCGCTCCGCGGGTACACGAAGTGAAGATCAACGATGGCAACGTGCAACGATCGCGAGTCACCAGCGTCACGGTCACCTTCATCGAAATCGTGCAATTTGCCGGAATGCCGGAAGCCGCCTTCACATTGACCGGACCCAACGGGCCGATCACGCTCAGTGTCGATTTGTCCGCCAGTTCGTCGATCTGGACGGTGGCGAAGTTGACGTTCAGCGGCGCCAACACCGACTTCACATCGCTGAAGGATGGCCGCTACAACCTGAGCATCTTCGCCTCTCAGGTGAACGACTTGGCTGGCAACCCGTTCGACGGCGACGGCAACGGCGTGGGCGGCGATGATTACACCTTGATCGGAGCTCCAGGCACCGCGCCCAATCTTTTCCGGCTCTACGGCGACGCCAACGGCGACGGGACAGTCGCCGCCAGTGACTTCATCCAGTTCCGCCTGGCATTTGGTGGCAGCAGTCAGATATTTGACTTCGACAACGATGGATCCGTATCCGCCAGCGACTTCATCCAGTTCCGGCTGCGGTTTGGCGGGTCGATCTAACGCAATAGGCAACGACGTGGGGGGGCGGAATGCCAATCCTGACCCCCGGAATAAGGCGGGCAGAATGCCCATTCTGTTTCTTTCCGCATTAATCGGATTTCGAATGAAAATGACCCAACCCAACTGATTGGGCACTCTGACCACGACCGGCAGCCGACCGGAATCTTGCGCGCATCGGTCCGACGCACGAATGGCACTTAGTTCTGCCTGTATTCTTGAATCTGGGCAAGTGAGGCATCTATCGAGCTTCTCCACTGTGAAGATTGTTTCGAGATCTAAGTGCCATTCATCCGACGCACCGAGGCTAATACTTGATCCTTGGATCAACTGGCGGCGATAAGAGAAATTGCGGACTTCGTCATCCAAAATCACTTTGGTGAACGCCGTAGATTTCCGCGGACTTGAACACCGCTCCTGACGGTGCTGTGATGGCGATGCGAGCTTTTCGACCGCAGCGGCCGACAAATCGAATTTCGATCCGCACGTCAGACACTTCGACGACGCGCTCTTGGCCATCGGAATACCAATCGATTGACCGGCACTCGTGTGGTTCATTTCGTTGAGGGACCGCGCATTGGCTTGGGCGCTTTCGTTGATCATTTGTAGCCGTCGCTGAGAAAGTCCGGAAACCAATACAAACTCTGCACCGAATGGCGACGGTTCCCGTTGCGGCCATAGGACGTGAGTTGGCCGGGTAGTACCTTTTCGGGGTTGGAGACGTCGCGGGCCATCGCCGTAGGTGTGGCCCAGGTAGCCAATGGCCAAGATGACGCGACGTTCGCAAACGTGGACTAAACGGGCGTAGGTTTGGTTAGGCACCGGAGCCTCCCGTCGCTTTGATTAGCGCGAGGACGCCAGCCTTGATCAGATTGGGGAGGCGAGCCCAAGCCTCAACAACACGGGCCGGATCGGATGGAATATGCGATTCGGAAACAGCACGCGGAGGGCCCAGCACGATAGTGGGCACCTCGCACGAGGCCGTATCGCGTGTCTCTTGACTGGGTTGGCCGTTAGGCGAATTATGCACCGGTCTTGAAAACCGGCGTGGCTGAAAGGTCACCGTGGGTTCGAATCCCACCCCTTCCGCTGGAAAATATTGCCATTGCGATGCCCACGCTATGCTGTGGGCGTGGTACCCAAGATTACTTCACGTACTCGATCACGGAACCGGCATTGTCGATCATCACGGTCGCGCTGTGTACGGCACCTTCGACGGTCCATCGGGCTTGAACCTGCCATTTCCCATCGGGCGACTTTTTCGCATCCAACGTGATGCGTCCATCAATGTCATCGTTGGCGTCGGAGATCACGCGGCTTGCGATTTCGACCGCGTCGGTGCGGTCGATCTCTTCGGCGTTAGGTTCGACAACCGAATCAAGTGGTGAGTTCTTCGGTCGAGGTGTCTCGGCCACCATTGAAACGGCCAGAACTGTCAACACTGCGGTGATTACCACGTACAGGATCGTTGCTTTCACGTTCGACTCCGATGGATGAGTGCGCAGGCAGCGGCATCGGAGCCATCGTTGGCCCTTGCCGTTGATCGCGACGGCGCGCGAGCGCTGTCGCATCTGGACGTATTGGCGAATCTAAATGTGAATCCGTTCGGGAGGGTGCATTGGCATGATACACGATAATCGGCGAGTGCATAGTGGCATGGTTAACGCAGTGAAATGGCCACGTTTCATGCCGCCGCTTCCAACTCCTCCTGAATCGCGCCCCAGCGGTCCTCAGCTTCACTGAGTTGTTGCGTCACGTCGGCCAACTCGGCGTGAAGGCGGAGCGACTCAGAGGAATCCGACTCTGCCAGGTACTTAGAGTTGAGTTCCTTCTTTCGTTCGTCGAATTGCGCGATCGTCTTCTCCACGACTTTCAGTTCCTTGCGGATATCTTTTTCGCTGCGACTGGCACGGCGGGGAGCGGGCTTGTGCGCTTTGGCGATGGCTGCGGGCAGCTTTGACCGTTCGGTCGCCAGTTCACGCTCGCCGGCTTCGATCTCCTCATTGACCTTTTCCAGATAGGCAGCGTACTTGCCGCTGTAATTCACCACCCTGCCTTCGCGCACTTCGATGATGCAGGTAGCGACCTTGCCAGTGAAGTGTCGGTCGTGGCTGGTGAAAATCACCGTGCCCTGGTAATCGCGCAACGCATCAATCAACGCGTCTACGGTATCGACATCCAGGTGATTGCCTGGTTCGTCCAGAATCAGCACGTTGTATTTGCTTAACAGTAGTGCCGCGAGGCAAAGCCGAGCACGCTCACCGCCGGACAGGATCGCGACCTTTTTCTTGACATGCGAACCCTTGAACAGGAACGAGCCTGCCACGTCGAGGATTTCCTGTTCCTTCTTGCCAAAGGCGGCCTGCGAACGCAGGTAATCGACGACGGTCTTATCTTCCGGCAAACTCGTGTAGACATGCTGAGCGTAGACACCGATCTGGCAACCAAAACCCCAGCGTGCTTCACCGTCGAGTGGTTTCAGCGACTCGACAATCGTGCGCAGAAAGGTTGTCTTCCCCTGGCCGTTGTCACCGACGACGGCGGCACGGGAGCCATGTTCCAGTTCCAGTTGAATGTCCGAGGCGATGGTGCGGTCGGGATAGCCGATGGCCAAGTCTTTGCAACGAAGCGCGATCCCTTTGCGCGGCTCAATCTGCGGGGCACGGATGCGTACTGTCGGCTCGTCGCCGAGAACTTCGTTGAGTGTCAATTTCTCCAGCATTTTGCTTTTCGACTGGGCCAGCTTTGCAGTGGCGGCCCGGGCCTTGTTTCGCGCAATGAAATCTTCGAGGTGCTTGCGTTTCGCCTGAATCGCCTCGTTGGAGCGTTCGCCGTGTTCGCGCCGGTCCTGCATGAATTGCAGGTAAGCGTCCACCTTGCCGGGGAAGGCAATCAGTTTGCCGCGGGTGAGTCCAAGCGTGTGGTCGCAGGTGGCATTCAGGAACGCCCGGTCGTGCGAGACGATCAGGCAACCGCCGTCGTGACTCTTCAGGAAGTGTTCCAGCAAGATCTGTGTACGCAAGTCGAGGAAGTTGGTGGGTTCGTCGAGCAACAACAGGTTCGGTTCGTGCAGCAACAGCGCGGCCAATTTCACTCGGGTCTGCCAGCCGCCGGATAGCGTGGCGATAGGGCCATGCAGATATGCCCCCTTCAACTCGAATTGCCCGCCGACCTCGCCGCACTTCCAATCCGGCTGCCCGCTGTCGCGCATCAGGAAGTCCATGGCCGACTCGCCGGGATGAAACGGATCGTGTTGCCGGAGGTAGCCCAGCCGAAGATTCGGATGGCGAACGACTTCACCGGCGTCGAGTTCCTCCTCGCCCATCAAGATTCGCAGCAGCGTGCTCTTGCCCGCGCCGTTGCGGCCAATGAAGCCGATCTTCACATTGTCGGTGATCGTCGCCTCGGCTCCATCAAGTAGAACCTGATCGCCGTAGTGCTTGGAGGCATTCGTAATTTGCAGCAAACTGGCCATATCGCGCAGGCTCTCCGAGGAATCTGGCATTGTAGGGATTGAGTCTGTTTTATGGCCCGTTCGTGATAGAATGACGCGGATTGCATCTGGACCGGGAGAACGATATGACCGATCGCATTGTGATTGATCCCCGAGTTTGTCACGGGAAACCGGTGATTCGCGGCACCCGAACTCCCGTTGCGATTGTCGTCGGCAGCTTGGCTGGCGGCATGAGCTGGGAAGATGTTCAACGAGAATACGATTTAGTGCCGGATGACATTGCGGCCGCCCTGACTTTCGCGGCCGAACGAATCGACGAAGAACAATATCACCTGTTGCCAACCTCGTGAAACGGTATGCACTTTCTGATTGACGCCAACATGCCAAGAGCGGCCGCTGTGGCAATTGGCAACCTTGGCCATCAGGCGACAGATGTGCGCGATATTGGGTTGGGAGCGGCAGCCGACCACGTCATCGGCGCGTTCGCGCAATCTCAACAGTTGTGTTTGTTGACCCGCGATTTTGATTTCGCTGACGTGCGAAACTATCCACCCAGTCAATATTCCGGTATCGCCGTATTTGAATTGCCAACAGACATGATTGCGCCCGATATTGCCACCGTCGTTGAGTTCTTTGTGCGTCAAACTATCGTTCTCGCTCATATGGCGGGTCGCCTCGCCATTGTCAGTCCCGGCCGCATTCGACTAAGGCCGCCAATCGTTCCGTGATAAATGCGAATACTCGCCTGAGAGCAACTCCCCCAATATAACTGTTCTTATGTCCACTATTCCGCTGCCACTGCGTGGCTCGCCGTCAAACCCGGCGAATCGTTTTGTACCGCTGAATAATGAACGGTGGGAGGACTTTGATCCGAGCGAGGATCCCGCGCCGCGGACGCAGTTTTTTCGGGACGATAGCCGCACTCTGTTGGCGGAGAACGATAGCCCGGATCTGCCGTTTCGTTATTCGTTCAACCCCTATCGCGGGTGCGAGCATGGCTGCATCTATTGCTACGCCCGGCCGACGCACGAGTATCTTTCTTTTTCGCCGGGACTCGATTTTGAAACCAAGATCATGGTGAAGGAGAATGCGCCGGCGCTGATGCGCAAGACATTTCTCTCGAAGAAATGGGAGCCGCAGCCGATTGCGTTTGGTGCGGTGACGGATTGTTATCAGCCGGCCGAGCGACGGCTATTGATCACGCGGCGGTGTCTCGAAGTGTGCGCGGAGTTTCGCAACCCCGTGGGCGTCGTGACCAAGAGCGCTTTGGTTGTTCGCGATGTTGATTTGCTCGCCGACCTGGCACGGGACCAGGCGGCCGGCGTATTTGTCAGCATCACGACTCTCGATCCTGATCTGGCCCGACGAATGGAACCGCGAGCGGCGACGCCGGCTGCGCGATTGCGCGCGATCCAGGAACTGAACGAAGCGGGCGTGCCAGCGGGTGTGATGTTCGCGCCGGCGATACCGGGGTTGAACGATCACGAGATGGCCGACGTGTTGGACGCGGCCGCCGCAGCGGGCGCGAAGGCGGCAGGATACACGGTGATTCGTTTGCCATATGCCGTTAAGGACATGTTCAGCGACTGGCTGGAGCTGCATTACCCCGAGCGCAAAGACAAGGTGCTGGGCCGCATTCGCGATATGCGCGGCGGCAAACTCAATGAATCACGATTCAGTGTCCGCATGCGCGGCGAAGGCGAATGGGCCGACACGTTCCGGCAGTTGTTTCGACTGGCCCGCAAGCGCGCGGGCTACGCCGAACGATTTGAGCCATTATCGGCCGCGGCGTTTCGTAGGCCGGGGCAGCCGAGTTTGTTTTGATTTGCTGCGAGAAAAGTTGTGACGACAGCCGTTGAAGTGGGCAAATAAGCACAGGAGTGGTTTTCTTTGTGTGAACTTTGTGTCCTTCGTGTCTTTGTGGTCATCTTGAAGAGAACCACAAAGACACGAAGGACACAAAGGAAGCACAAAGAAGTCTGAAAACCACCCTCACCCTTTCACACAATCAGGTATCAAATGCCCCAGCCCGGTCGATACTCTTTGCTGACAAACTTGTCGGCGTCCGCGTGGCCGGGGAATTTCATCGTTGTGGGATTCCATGCCAGTTCCTGGCCATGGAAGCGCATGGCAATATTGCCTAGCAGAATGGTCTCCGTCAGCATCCCGGCGTAATCGAAGTTGGACATCGCTGGTGGGCCGCCTTTGATGGCTGCGACCCACTCCTTCTTCATGTACGTGTCGAAAGTTGCGTTGTCGGCGCCTTCCGGTAGGCGCTCCGGCATTTTTGTGTTGATATCCTTGAACTGCTCCGGCGGGTCGAAATACACTTCCGCTCCATAATCGCTGGGCGAGTAAATCATGCCCTTGGTGCCGACAAGGATACAGCCGCTATCGACGAGCTTCTTGCGCTTTTGATCGAGATTGATAGCCCGTTTCGCGAGCTCTTCGCGCGGCAGCAACTTCTTGCCGTCCGACTTGCCTTCGTACCAGGTGAAAGCGACCGGCCCCATCTCGCCGCGAGCGGCGAACTTGAAGACGACCCGCGCACCCGCGGGAAACGTTTCGGGATTGAACCCCTCCACCACTTCAGCGCGGACGCTGGTGGGGCTGCCGAGCTTGAGTGCCATGAACGCCATGTTGGCCGTGTGGCAAGCCATGTCACCCAGCGCTCCGGTACCGAAGTCCCACCAGCCGCGCCAATTGAAATCGTGATACGCGCCGCTTCGTTTTGGTTTGCCTTCCTTATCTTTGCCATCGTCGTACTCGGCATAGGGCCGCATCGGCGCGGGGCCGATGAACTCATCCCAATGCACATGGCCCGGCACGGGTGCTTCCGCAGGGCGCGACGTTACCTTTGGTGCCTGTGGCCACACGGGCCGATCAGTCCACACGTGGGCTTCCGTGACTTGACCAATCAAGCCGGATTGAACAATTTCCACCGCTCGCCGCAGGCCGTGAAGTGCCGTGCCTTGGTTGCCCATCTGGGTGGCGAGGCCCATCTTCTTCGCTGTCTCACGCATGAGCCGGGCTTCGTACACCGTGTGCGTCAATGGCTTCTGACAATAAACATGCTTGCCAAGCTTCATGGCCATCATGCTGGCAGGGGCATGAGTATGATCCGGCGTGCTGACGACGACGGCATCGATCTGCTTGGCCATCTCGTCGAACAACTTACGGAAGTCAAAGTACTTCTTTGCCGCCGTGAACTTCTCGGCTTTCCTACCGAGTTTCATCTCGTCGATGTCACAGATGGCGACCACATCGCCGAGTTCGCCTGCATGATCGATATCGGAAAAGCCCTTGCCGCCGACGCCGATGCCCGCGAAGTGAAGTGTGCCATTCGGCGATTGTCCCGCGCGACTGGCCGAGAACGCCGGTGCGGTGAGCCAGTAACCAAGTCCGCCGGCAGCGCCCAGTTTCAGAAAACGGCGTCGATGCAGTTGATGCGACATGGATCCTGGCCCTTTTGCGAGTTGAACGATTGCCAAGCTAATGTAGGCGACGGTGGATATGTCAGCAACGAAGTTACTTCGTCTTCGTTGCCCATGCCAACAGGCTGGCTCCGATGATAGCGCTCAACAATGTACCTACGATCACACCGACTTTGGCGGCGGCCAAGAGGTCGGGCGCGGCGTTTTCTGGGAACGCCAGGTTGGCGACGAAGATGGCCATGGTGAAGCCGATACCTCCGAGGAAACCGGCGGCGATGATGTGCTTCCATGCTGTTCCATTCGGCAATCGGGCAAACCCGAGCTTTACCACCAACCAGCAAAAGGCGACGATACCAAGCGGTTTGCCGAGGATCATTCCAGCCGCCACGCCGAACGATACGGGATGAGCTAAATGAGAACCATCGACGACGACGCCGGAGTTGGCGAGTGCAAAAATGGGCATGATGATAAACCCGACGATGGGATGCAGCGCATGTTCCAACCGGGCGAGCGGCGACACCGCTTCCCGCGCGGTCCAGGCAATCGCTTCCAATTGCGCGTGTTGCCTGCCCGAATGGCCGTCGTCGTCTGCCAATTGTTCGAGATTCAGATGCAGCAGGTTGCGCATCTTCGACGAGGCCACGAAGGGCCGGGCGGGTGTCATAAGACCGAGAATCACGCCGGCAACGGTCGGGTGAACGTGAGCAGCAAGGAAAGCCAACCAGACTCCGATGCCTACCACGACATATAGAAACAGGGACCGAACACCTAAACGATTCATGCCAGCCGTCAGCGCCAGGCCGGCCAATCCGACGGCCAGCCAATTGGCCGCGACGTGATCTGTGTACACAAAAGCAATCACCAGCACCGCGCCGATATCATCGGCAATGGCCAGCGCCAGAAGAAACACTTTCAACCCGGCCGGCACGCGCGGGCCGAATAGCGCCATGATGCCGACGACGAAGGCGATATCCGTCGCCATGGGAATGCCCCAGCCGCGCGGATGAGCGCCCAATCCGCGAAACGTGAGATAGACAAGAGCTGGTGCCACCATGCCGCCGACCGCGCCGATGACTGGCAGCGACGCCTTGCGCCAGTCGCTGAGTTCGCCATCGACAATTTCGCGTTTGATTTCCAGGCCCACGACAAAAAAAAAGATGACCATCAATCCATCGTTGATCCAGAATTCCAATGGCTGATCGAGGACAAATTGGCCGATGCCCACGACCAGTGGCATCTGCCACAAGTGGTGATACGCGGCGGCCCATGGCGAGTTGGCGATAATCAGCGCGGCTGCCGTACAGACAAGCAATACGCCGCCAGATGCCGATTCAATTTGCATGAATCGGCGCAGCGGGCTGAGCAACCGACGGACAGGCAAGTCGTTTTTGGAAGGGTGCGGCACAGTCATGCGCCTTGAGATGAATAGCGCCGCTCAAGCAACGGTCGCCGGTTCCGGATCGCGGGCGGGACTTGCGGCGGGCGGCACCGCGACGCGGAAAACTGGCACGGGTATCGACGGATGCGGCGATAATGGTTCGGTCGTGATTTCGATGCCGCGGGTGGTGATGGCCACAGTGTGTTCGACGTGGACGCTCGGCAAGCCATCGCGCGTGCTGACCGTCCAGTGATCGCGGTTCACATCGACCTGCCCGGTGCCGAGGCAGACCATTGGCTCGATGGCCAACACGAGACCAGGTTCGAGTCGGAAGTCGTATTTGCGGAAGTCTTTGGCCACGTAGTTCGGCACTTGCGGGCCTTCGTGCAGCATCCGGCCAATGCCGTGGCCAACGTAGGACTTCACGATGCCGTATCCAGCCTTGGCGACGTGCCGCTCCATCGCGCCGGCGACTTCGGACCACCATTTGCGCCGGCCCGTCTCGTGGATAGCCAGAGCCAGAGTTTCCCATGCCACCTCGATCATGCGCTTCCACGCGGGGCGAAGTTCGCCGACGGCATGGGTAACGGCCGCATCGGCGCACCAACCATTCAGCTTGCATGCGGTGTCGAGTTTGACCAACTCGCCTTCCTTGAGGACGCGCGAGCCGGGGATACCGTGGACGACTTGCTCGTTGATTGAGATGCAGGTAACGGCCGGGTAGGGCACACGATGGTTGCCCTTGTACCCCTTGAACAACGGCTCGGCATTATGCTTGTCGAAATGGTCTTCGATGGCTTTGTCAATTTCGATGGTCTTCATGCCGGGCCGAATCATCTCGGCGGCAATGCGATGGGCCTCGGCGACGACCTTACCAGCCTCCCGCATCAGCGAGATTTCGCGGTCGGTCTTCAATTCAGGCGCGTTATTAGTGAACGATCGAAACACGTTGATTTCCGATTAGCGTAGCTCGGCGATGACGCGGCGATGGATGGCTTCCACATCGCCGATAGCAGGTATTTCTACGAGAATGCCGGTCTTTCGATAATAGTCGACGACGGGCCGGGTGGCTTGCTCGTATGTCGCCAATCGTTGCCGGACGGCGGCCGCGTCATCATCGGGGCGATTCTCGGCGGTACGGCGAACATCAATGCGGCGAATTAGCTCATCCACTGTGACGACAAAGAATATCACGCGGGTTAACGCCAGCTTGCAATCCGACAGCACGCCATCTAGGTATTCGGCTTGCGAAACGGTGCGCGGATAGCCATCGAGGAGAAAACTGTTCGGCGGGTTGGTGCCACAAAAGAACTCGGCGACGATGTCATTGACGACGGCGTCGGGCACCAACTCGCCGCGGACCATGAATTGTTCGGCTTTGCGGCCCGTCGTCGTGCCGGCCTTCACGGCGCTGCGCAAGAGATCGCCGGTGCCGATGACCTGAAGGGCCATGCGCTCCTGGACGAGCTTGGCCTGCGTGCCTTTGCCGCTACCCGGAGGGCCGACGAACACGATTCGCACGACATCCTCCTTGTTGTTAGCGCTTGAGTAAAATGGTTATCCACAAAATGCGGACTTAATCATCCGTGAGGCCAGGGTAATTCCTCATGACCAGGTGGCTGTTGATCTTCTTGACCAAATCGAGGGCGACGCTGATGACGATGAGCTAGCCGGTGCCGCCGTAAAAGCTGGC
>JANLTA010000325.1:0-2743 GCA_031362705.1 Gemmataceae bacterium
CCCACAAGACCGCTGTCAGCCCGCCCAACTTCCATATGGTCGGGCGTAATGGCGTCGATGGAACGGTACTTTGGGACGTGACCACCGACTTTGTGCCTATCTCGAACGGTTGGTTCCCGCCGTATCAACCCGCACTGGCCACGGCGACCAATCGCGTTTACTTTGCTGGCAAAGGCGGCACGGTTTACTATCGCACCAATCCAGACTCCGCGACTGGCACCGTTTCGCAAGTGGCGTTTTACGGCACCCTGGGTCACTACACGAGTAACCAGGCGGCATACGACAACAACGTCTTCATCGATACTCCGCTGACCATTGATAACCAGGGCAACGTCTTCTTCGGCTTCCGCATGACTGGTAACCCTGGATCGACACCTACTAATCTGATCAGCGGCATCGCCCGCATATCGTCCACCGGCGTCGGCTCCTGGGTGTCCGCGCAGACGGCCGCCGGTGGCGACACCAATATCGATCGGGTCGCACGCAGTAGTGCACCGGCATTGAGCAACGACGGGTCGGTTCTTTATTTCGGTACGCGCGGTGCAAGTACCTCCAACTACGCTCGGCTCGTGGGCCTGAATTCGACCACACTTGCCAGTCAACATGTCTCCGGCATCCTGAAGGATCCGCGCAACGCTGGCGCCAACAACGCGGGCATACTCAGTGACACTACGTCTTCGCCCATGGTGGGACCGGATGGTCGGGTGTTTTTCGGTGTGTTTGGCAATCCCAGCAACGGCTCGCGCGGGTGGCTCCTGCAATACTCCGCCGACCTCCAGACGCAATACACGCCAGGCGGCTTCGGCTGGGACAACACGCCGACCATCGTTCCTGTCAGCATGGTGCCGCAATACACGGGCACATCGAGTTATTTGATTTTCTCGAAATACAACAATTATGCCCAGACGTCCGATGGCGACGGCTCCAATAGGATCTGTGTATTGGACCCCAACGACACCGAAGTCGAATTCCATCCATCGTCGAACGGCCAGTTGGTGATGAAGCGCGTGCTGATCATGCTCTCGCCGACCCCGGATTGGCAATTTCCGGGTGTGCCGACCGCCGTGCGCGAATGGTGCCTGAACACCGCGGCCATCGACCCCGCCACCAACACCATTATTGTCAACAATTCCGACGGCTACTTGTATCGCTGGCACTTGCCGACCAATACGCTGATTAATCCCGCGCAGATCACAGCCGGCTTGCTTCAGCCGTACACCATGACCATCATTACGATGGATGGTTCGTCTCTCGGCATCGCCGACGGCATTCTGTTTTCGGTTGGCCGCACACCCGGCTTCTCGATTACCGACACAACGGTGGCAACACCCAGCACCACCGCATCGTTCACTGTGACGTTGGATTACCCGCGTACCACGCCGATCACTGTGCATTATGCGACCGCCAACGGCAGCGCGACCGCAGGGACAAACTACACGGCCACGTCGGGTGACTTCACCTTCACTCCCGGCCAAAAGAGTAAGACCATCACTGTGCCGGTTAATCCCGGCTCGGTCACTGGTGCCAGTGCCAATTTCTTCGTCAACCTGACAAGTCCCACCAACGCGATCCTCGTCGATGGTCAGGGCCAGGCCACGCTGTTGGGCCGGCCGCCGCGCGTACAATCCGTCGTCGTCAATGGTGGCGATCCGCAACGGTCCAGAGTGACAAGTCTTGCCGTGAACTTCGATCAGATCGTGACGTTGCCCGGCACACCCGCCAGCGCGTTTCAATTGGTGCGACAGAGTGATGGATTGCCGATTACACTGTCCGCTGTCGTCAGCAATACCGCATCCGGCAGCGTGGCCACGCTGAGCTTCATCGGCGGCCCACTCGAGTTTGGTTCTCTCACTGATGGCCGTTACAACCTCACGGTGGTCGGCACCGCGGTATCGAACATCGCCGGCCAACTCGACGGCAACGCCAACGGCACCGGCGGCGACGACTATGTGATGAACGGCTCCCCCGCCAATGGCCTCTTCCGCATCTTCGGTGACGCCGACGGCGACGGCAACATTGCCGCCAGCGACTTCATCCAATTCCGCCTCGCCTTCGGCGGCACCAGCACCATCTTCGATTTTGACGGCGACGGCTTTGTGGCCGCCAGCGATTTCATTCAGTTCCGGCTGCGATTTGGCGGGTCGGTGTGAGGTAGTTTTCCCGACGTTCATCGCGTATACTCCGTGAGGCGGCGACCGTTTGGTCGCCGCTTTTGTTTTCTCGCATTTATTGCCGGCAATGCATCCGATGTTTCCAGTGCCGTTGTTAACCGCCTGTCGATCAGCGGAGATACGTCCCTCGACGCTCTGTGCTGCGACTTGCTTGACATGTGCGCGCAGTATCACACAAGCGCGCAAGAACGGTGATGCGGGCGGGGCGATTAGGTCATGTTCCGGATCCATCCGCTTATGATCCCCCTCTCTCAACCGAGGGGCGCTATGCCGGATCCATCCGCTGAAGCCCCTCTCTCACTCGAGGGGATTGTTCGAGATCCTTCCCACGAAACACCCCATCTCACTCGGGGCGATTGTTGGCAGACCAGAGTAAGTGCTTTCGCACTCGTCTGTTCGTCGCTGTTTGGAGGGAGGTAGTGGTGGTGGTAGTGGTGGTAGTTGTCAGCGACAATTCCATCGGACAGGTAGTGTCAAACCCGCCCGCATCACCAGTTCACGCAGTCACAACTCCGGCCGATTGACGCTGGTCGCCAATTAATACACGCTTGCCGTCGATATCAAACGGCTGA
>JANLTA010000334.1:0-6193 GCA_031362705.1 Gemmataceae bacterium
AATAGTCGCGCGTGGTGCCCGGTACCGGGCTGACAAGCGCGTTAGAGCCAGTGATCGCGTTGAACAGACAACTCTTGCCCGCGTTCGGCGGTCCAACCAGGGCGGCCCTGAACGGCCGACCGGGTACTGAACGCTCGCGCATTTGCTTCTGGATCAGTGTCACCTGCGCCATGGCTTTGGTTAACCTGATCAGCACTTGCGGCTTGGCGACGAATTGCAAATCCTCGTCGGCGAAGTCCATGCCGGCTTCAAAGTCGGCAAGCAGGTTCAACAAGTCTTCACGCAGGCCATCGAGCGGGCGCGACACGCCGCCGGCAAGTTGTTGCAGAGATGCCTGCAATTCGTTACGGTCGTTCGCTTCGATGGTGGCCAGCACAGCTTCGGCCTTGGGCAGATCGAGTTTGCCGGCAAGAAAGCCGCGCAGTGTAAACTCACCTGGCTGTGCGGTTCTCGCACCGGCCGATAGCAAGTCTCTTAGCAGCCGATCCACCAACGGCGGTGACGCCAGCATGTGGATTTCAACGACCGTCTGCCCAGTGATGGAGCGCGGACCGGGAAACAAATACAACTCGGCGGACACCGGCGACGACACGCCGCCGAGAGCGAGAAAGCCGGAATAAATGTGACGTTGGTCCCGATGGATTTCTGTCGGCGAATGGAAGACAATCTCAGCCACTTCCAGGGCAGTCGGTCCGCTGAGCCGGACAATGGCCCGGCCGCCGCGACCGTTGGCCGAGGACAATGCAACAATCGTGTCGTCGAGTTGAAGGTTCATGACATCGCCACAAGCCCGGACGTGGGTGGCGTCGCAGATTGGTTTTCTTCGTGCTTGCTTTGTGCCCTCTGTGTCTTTGTGGTTGCTCTTAAGAATTCACCACAAAGACACAGAGGGCACGAAGGAAAGCACAAAGAAGACGAATTCATGTCAGACACGTCGATTTCTCGCGCCGTGGCAAGCTGAGACACCACACGGGCGGGTCACTTCTTCGATGCGTCGCGCAGGAGCTTTTGCCACCATAGCTGCAAGCGTCCGGGCGGCGTTATTGTCTTGGCTTTACCCTTCGGGCTGTCCTTGCCGGTCCTGGGTTTAGCGTCATCTACTTTTTTTTGGTCGGCGATGAGCTTCTTGACCAACTTCCGCTCGGCCAGGCCCCACAGGCTGGAACAGATGAAGTACAAGCTCAACCCTGCCGGCACGCGGTAAAACATCAGCGCCATGAACCCGGTCATGTACTTCATGATGTTGTACTGCTGTCGCTGTTCTTCGCTCATTTCGGCGGGCATGGACATCTTCTGCTGCACGAAAATCAGCGTCGCGCCGATGATCGGCAGGACGTTGAGATATGGCCCAAGGTAGCAGATCATTCCCTGCGCGTCGGGCGCGGTGAGCCACGGAACTTTTTCGCCCCACCACAGCAACATGTCCGGCGCGGCCAGGTTGCGAATCCACAGGAACGATTCCAGGCGGAAGAATGCGCTTTCCTGTAGCGCGAAATACAAGCCCATAAAGATCGGCATCTGCAGCATCAGCATCATACAGCCGCTGAGGCCCGCGGCCGGGTTGACGCCGTGCTTGCGATACAACTCGCGCTGGGCCTGTTGCTTCATCAGGAAATCGTCCTTGTGTTTCTTCTCGATTTCCTTCATCTCGGGGGCCAGCTTTGCCATCCGATCCTGCATTTTCTGCATAGATGTCGCTTGCCGCTTGCTGATTGGAAACATCATGCCGCGCACGCAAACGGTGACGACCATGATGGCCAGGCCACTGGGAAGAAACCTGGTCAGCAAACCGACGAGCTTGTGAATCAGATTCGTGAAGATGATGATCGCGTCGGTCCAGAAGCCGAACGTGCCGTAGTCGGTGAGCGATGCCAGCTTCAACTTATCGGCATACCGGTCGATCAATTCCTGCGGCACTGCATTGTCGCCGCGAAATCGTTCGAGCTGGCGAATCTTCACTGGACCATGGTAAAGCAAATAACGATGTTCGGCCGACTCACCGGCAGCAATTTCCAGCGGCTCTGTCACGGTGCGGACAGTAATGTCATCGAGAAACGGCTTGGTCGGCTGCGGACTATCCTCTAAGGTCGCGCGGGCGAATTGGAGAAAGTTCAACTTGTCCGCGGGTAATTTACTGCCGTCGGCTGCCAAGTCATCGACTGCGATAGCGGACGAAAAATACTGTACAGCCACGGCGGCGTAGGCAAAACGCTTGTTGTCTTTACGATACCGATCTGACCCGGACGAGCGGTCGATCGATGCAGAATCGGCAGTCAATCGATACAACACGTCGCGGTTGTCAACCAATCCCACGAACGTGGTGCGATAGGTCGTCGCGTACCATTCACCTTCGATGGGGAGGCCGCGAGCGCCGGCGAGTTGATAGCGGAACTTCTTGTCAGTCTCGGCACCAGCCAGCTTTTCGACACGAATTGCCAGACCAAGATGATACGACGCGGGTTCCAGCGTAAACGTTTTCACCAGGCGCACACCGAACTCGGGCACCTCGGCCGAATAAACGATCGTTTGTTTCTTGTCGGCGGGAAGGTCCTGAGAATCGATCTTCCACGTTGCTCGGCCGAGCGTATCGAGTGGGCGCGGCTCATCGTCGTCGGCCTTTGCATAATGATAGACAGCGAAAGCCGGCGGCTCATCGATCTTGCGCGGAATTAACGCCAGCGGTTTCTTGCCTTCATCTTGCAAGCCATACTTGTCGACAGTTGGGAAGTGATTGAGTATCAACTCGCGGACGCCAGCGCCTTGGTTGGTGAGCGTGGCTGTGATGGCGAAGCTTGGCCCACCGAGTGTGACCTCAATGGGCGGTTCGGCGGGCTTTGCCGGCTCGGCGATTGCCTTGACGACCGGTGGTGCCACGGCTTTGGCGAATGGTGCCATGCGACATTGCGCTAAAACATCTACGACATCGCCGAGACCGCGACCGGTGAATGCCGTCGTAATGCCGGCGGCGACTGTCGATGGATCAACCTTCGGTAACTCTTCGAGCGGACGGGTCACAGCGGCGCGCGGAGGCGGGGGCCACTTCCAGGCCTTGAAAGTGTTCCAGCCGAACATCAGGGCGATGACGCTGGCGAAGAAGAAGATGTAGTTTTTTACGGGAGCCTGTGGCTGCATCGCGAACTCGCCGGTGAGCAATCAAGTATCAACTACTACTTTATGGTTTTCGCTCAAACCCGGGCGGTATTGCAGCGCTTAACGCCCCTCGCGCAATCGGTCGCCGAGAAAGTTCTCCAATTCCGGCACGGCGTAGATCTTTTTTACAGTCGCATCGACATCGTATTCCACCCGGCGATACCGAATGGTCTCGTCGTCCACCAGGACATAGCAGGCCCGCCAATCGCCGTCGCGCGGCTGGCCCACGGAGCCGACGTTGCACAGCGTCTTGCGGCCATCCAGGCGATAAACGCTGTCCATCTCGTCCGGACTGTGGAACTGCATGGTCTCGGTGAACACACCGGGCACATGCGTGTGACCCTGGAAGCAATAGCGCTCCACAAGGGCGAAAATGCGCTCCATCTTGCGCTGGTTGTAAATGTCTTCGGGGAAGACGTATTCATTGAGCGGATTGCGGGCCGAGCCGTGAACGTACAGGAATCCGTTTTCGCGGTGCGAGCGTGGCCGTTCGGCGAGAAACTCCCAACGTTTCTCTTTGGATTCGCTGCGTTCGCTGGCGGATTCGAGTTGGGACCGGGTCCAAAAAATGGCCCGCTCCGCCGAAGCGTTGAAGCCTTCGGGGTCGAACATCGCGCCTTGGTCGTGGTTGCCGAGAATGACCACCGGAAAGTTCATAATCAAATCGACGCATTCGCGGGGGTTCGGTCCGTAACCGACCACGTCACCGAGACAATAAATGGTCTCGACGCCCTGCTGCTTGATGTCTGCCAGCACAGCCTGGAGTGCCTCCAAGTTGCTGTGAATGTCGCTGATGATGGCCTTCACGCCCGGCCTCGTGCGCTGGGGAACTCGCTGGGAGCGCAGCCCAACAGGCTCCCGCCAACGGATTATTAGCTCAATCTAATCGTGTGCCGCCAGCGGAGTCAAGCACCCGAGGCGATTTCGTGCTGGGCGGACCGGGTTGACGCCCGGCCGACCCCCCGCTATGGTCCGCTCGGACCGTAAGGACGCGGTATGCAATTGGTGGCTCCCGATATCCTGGCCGAAGTCGCTCGCCTCTCTTTCGGGGCCGTGTGCTGCGGATTCCTATTAGGCCTGTTACTCTGGTTCACCGGTTGGATGAAGCGAACGTTCTGGTTCGCTCTAGCATCGACTGTTGGATTCGGATTGTACGGGTTGTACCTGGGCCGCGCTTCGGGCACCCACCCATTGGTCACTGGCCTGCTTTTGGGACTTTCAGCCGGCGTGCTCTCGTTAGAATTGGGACGGCTCGTCGCCTTCGTCAGCGGCGGCTTGGCGGTTGCCGTCGCGTTGCAAACCTTCGTCCCGAGTTTCCCTGAACCGCTGCTGGCTTACCTCGTCGGCGGTTTGGTCTGCGTCGTGCTGTTCAAGCTGTGGACGCTGGCAGTCTTCGGCTTCGTCGGCATGATGTTGTTGACACATTGTGGCCTGATTCTGGGTTCGCGGTTTCTGAAGATGGACGTCATTACGTTGGCGAAGACTAAAGCGCCGTTGTTAAATGCGTTAGTCGCCATCGGCAGCATTGCCGGCGTATTACTACAAAGCCGGTTCGAAGCACGGCTGGCCACTCGCGATCAACGACACAAATCTAAAGCGATGGCATTATTCAACGACAAGGAACGCGCTGCCCTCGAAGGCGCGAAGGGCCAAGCCGGCAAGTCACGCATGTTTGGCTTGCGAAAGCCGAAGCAAGTGGCGTGAGTGCTTCACGCATTCGGCCCGGCGCGCACTACGCGATCGAGCTTTCGCACGCGGATGTTGCCGGGGCAATCGACGGCAGTGACGTGACCGCGGCCCACATCCACCAATCGTTGCCAATGTCTGCGCGTCATTTCACCAATGAGCCAATGCTCGCGCTGCCACACGGCCCGCCACAGTTCACGGACTCGATTGACCGGCAACGCTGACAGCTTGGCTGCGTCGAAAATGCTTAACTCGCCGGCACGGGGTAATTCGCAACTGCGAACATCGTCGTGGGCTTGGCGTTTGGCCGCGCAATTGAGTTGCCGCGCTTCACGACTTATGCGACCCAAGCGCTCCACCAATTGCGGATGTGCGAATTGTTGCAATACCGGCATGACTTGATGGCGAATGCGATTGCGAGTGAAACGCAGATCAACGTTGCTGGAGTCCGTGCGATGGGTCAACCCGGCAACATTGAGGAAGTCCATCACCACGTTTCGTCGCACGGCCAACAGCGGCCGAATGATGCGGATGCCGCGCCAACGGCGAACCGGCGGAATGCCGCCAAGGCCTGTGAGACCGGTCCCGCGCAGCAATCGCATGACCACGGTTTCGGCTTGATCGTCGAGTGTGTGGGCGGTGGCAATGGTCGAGATATTCTCCGCCTTTGCGATGGCAAGTAGTTTCTCGTACCGATGCTGTCGCGCGGTCGCTTCGATGCTCGCGCCGTCGGGAATCGGGGCGTTGTCCACGCGAAACGGTAAACAGAACCGTGTAGCAAGACACTCAACGAAGATGGCATCCTCATCGCTTTCGCTGCCCCGCAGGTGATGATTGATGTGGGCAATCACGATTGGTGTCGTGCCGATGACATGCAGTGCGGCCAATAGAGCGACGCTATCGGGCCCGCCGGAGACGGCGACAGCGATGCCACTGTGCCGGGGCAATGACTGTCGCACTGCGGCGGTGAGCGGATGGTTCGCTACAATTTCGGCGAGGCTGTTGGTCACAATACACTCGGAAAGATAATGACCGCGCGGTCGTTTGAGCTTTTACTGCTTTGGAGTCTGTCCGCAGTCGCCGTGCTTGCAGGCTCAGCGTGCGCAATCGGGTTCGTCCGCAGACGCCCTTCAATGATCTTACCGCCTTTGCACATTCGGGCCGTCCCGTGGGGTGCGGGATTATGCCTATTGGCATTTGTAATACTGTGGTTGCCGCAGCAGGAATTGGTTCGCTGGTTTGCGGAAAAGGATGCGGATCGAATCGCAAGAATACCTGCCTTGTTGAAAGCAACTGCTGTCAGTTTTCCACTGCAAATAGCGCTGTTGTTGGCCTTGATCTATCTTGTTGCCGGGTC
>JANLTA010000372.1:0-10681 GCA_031362705.1 Gemmataceae bacterium
CGTTAACTTGATGCGAAGTGGGACGACATGAAATGATCTTTAGACGCAACAATCAACGACGCCGCGGCCTCACTGTCATCTACGCGCTGGTGATCCTTGCCGTGTTGAGCGCGCTGATGGCGCTCGCCGTCCAAAACGTTGCCTCCGCGCGCCGGGTTCTGCGAAGCCGCGCAGACCAACTGCAATCGCAATGGCTCGCCCGCGCCGGCCTGGAAATCGCGGTGGGAAAAATACAGAGCGACCCGAATTACAGGGGCGAAGTCGTGGAGTTAATTGCGGATGCACGAGTGGAAATCAAAGTGGACAAGGATGCCGATGCAACGGTTCAAATCACCTGCGACGTGAACTACATGGGATTGGGTACGACGCCTTCGAAGTCAGTACGAACAAGAGTTAAGTCGCCTTCGGCTCCAAAAGCGCCTTGAGTCGCGCGGGAAAGTCTCGCCACGTTGCCTGGTAGGACGATTCCAATGGCGCAGGGATGTAGAAATCGTGACGCAAGAAGAGTGGTATTTCCGGCAGCAGGTCTCCTACTGCGAACGGTTCGACGTATGCGACATACTCGGGGCCAGTCGAGTATGAAACTGCCGTCAAGGGTTTGTCCGCTGGCAGTTCAAAAAACTCTTCCTCGAACTCAGTCCATATGGCCTTGTGAATGCCCTGAGGATCACGACGTGTTGGCGGGAGCAGGTCAATGATCAGTACCTGAATCCCTTGGCGCAGGAACGCGATAGATTTGTCGACAAACGTCTCCAATGCCGATTGGCTATGCTTGTTGCCCGGCGAGACAATCTCGACAATTGCAACAACATCACCATGACGATGCCGAACAGCAATGCGATTGGCGCGGCTGGCATAAGTGTCGGCATCAGATCTCTGGACGATTCGTGCCTTTGGTGGGCTTTCGGCAACCGCGACGCCGCCTTGCGAGGGCGTTTCCGTCGAATCAAGTTCCGCGCGAAGAGTGATTACATCCGGAATCATCTCCGGCGTCCTTTGATCAATCAAAGCGTAATAATCGCTCGGGAGCGCTGTATTCAAGCCTGTACACAGAGTTCCCGCCCACATCTGATGAAAATGGTGAAACAGCCCCGCATCAACTCGCGTCCAATCATGTACCGGCATCAGGTACGCCTCCGACTTGTGCTTGTGACGCAGTTATTATAGCTGAAACGTGCATTGGCAAAAGCACAAAGAGACCGGCAGACGCGGAGCCACGGACTGGCGGTCGGCAGTCCGTAGGCTCCTTGTCTCCCGGTCTCTTTGTCTCAACAACCTAATGAACAGCGGGAATGGCGACTAGTAGTCGTAGCCCGTGGGTCCATTGACCATGACTCGCGGGAAGCCGGCGTTGGGGCCGATTTGGCCCATGTACGGGCCGGCGGTCATCGGGCCGGGGGCACCGTAGCCGTAGCCAGTCGGTGCTGGCGTTTGCCAGTAAGCGCTTTGCGGCCAGTAGAGGAACCACGGCGCAGCGCGGGTGGCGTGCCGTTTACGGAAGCCGAATCCGTCGTTGCCCGGGCCCCCCGCCGACGCCAGTGACGGCAGCAGCACAGAGGCAAGGGCAGCCAGTAATACCAGTTTGCGCATGGGACAATCCTTGCAAGGTGGACAGCGCCGACCCTCTCCGGTCTGGCGCGGAATCGTTCCGATAAAATCCTGCGCGACGAGAAGTAGGCCGGCCAGTAGTTATCCGGGAATCTCATCAACGGCTGGTTCTCGCAACCGCTCCTATTGCCACCCAAGGCGCGATCTGCCTGATCGAACGATGAGTCGCACATTTTCGGTAGAATTGCTCAAGCCGGAGAGGATGGCATCATGGGCACTGGCTGGTTCGTGCAGGGACAGGAGAGCGGGCCGCACCCGGTGCCGCACGGCGGGCGGGCACTGCTGTACGCTCAGTACCACCTTGAAGAGTTCGCCACCGAAATGGGTGTCGAACCGCTGAAATCATTCTTCAGCAGCAACCCCGCATCGGTGGCCCAGTACTTCCGCGACCAGGGCTTAAACCCTGATGACTTTGAACTGCCCGAGGAATCCTGGTTCGACCCGGCCGACGCATTGCCAACGCTGCGTGCATTGCTCAACCGCCTGGACGATGACCCCGGCCCGGTACAGAGCATCGAAAAAGTGCGCGCCGATCTGAAAGCCATCGCCGACGCCGTGCAGAAGTTCGATAGCACCGGCGAACAATTTCACATCGCGTCAGCGATGCCCGATCTGACGGGCCGGGAGCCGGAGCGAATGGTGTGAGAGCGAAATGCTGTGAGCCGATCTAACCCGGGATTGAAATGCTGAAAATGCTGGGAATCACACGCCGCCGATTAATCCTCGTGGGTTTGATTGTTTTCGTCGGTGTTGGCGTTGCATGGTTCGCCAGGCCGCGCGACTTCTCTCGCGAACTTGCGATCAGCAACTACGAAGAGATTCGACCCGGAATGTCGCGTGAACAGGTGGAAACGATGATGACGGGTTTACCCGCCGACACCACCTATGCAAGTATGGCGGGCGGCCTCAGAATTTCGGTTAGTCACCGATTCAACATCATCGTGCATTACGATGCCAACGGCCTACTGCAACGCAAGTTTCTCGTCGAAACCCGCGATACGAATTTTTTGCCATACTCGCCGTGGATGAACTACCTGATGCGAAAGACTGGTTATCGTGAATATCGCCAATGGCCGTGAGCGTCGGCAGGAGAATCGGCAATTTGCCAAGACCTTTCGACGTGGCGGCTAAACGTCTTCACCCAAAGTTCGTATGCCAATGCTCAACCATCCATCCGACGGGGATTCGACGCCGATGAGCGATAATTCCAACTCTGGCGGCACGCCTTGGGCCGTACGCGGCTTGTTTCTGGCAATATGCGCCATTGCGGTCACTGTTTGTTACATGTTGCCAAGATCATTTGACCCCAGAGCTCGGGCCGGTTGCGGAATTGTGTTTTTCGTGTCACTTGTGGCTGCGTGTTCATCGAATATCTGGCGCGTAAATCTGCGAACGCTCGGCTGGGGGATTGCTCTGCAATTAGTATTGGCACTCCTTGTGCTCAAAGGCGAATGGAAAGTCAACAAGGATACGCCGGATGAGCAATCGTACTCGGTTTACAACGCCATCGACCGAGTGGGCAACGTGGTTAAGAAATTCATCGGGTTCTCGGATCAAGGAGCTAAATTCGTCTTCGGTAACTTGTACGATCCAGTTCCGGCTGAATACGGAGGGACATGGAGTCGTTTGTTCCCGAAACGACCGGTGCTGGACCGCGATGGTCAACCGGTACTAGACGAGCAAGGCGTAGCGAAAATGGAAGACACATACGCATTTCAATTCGCGTTTGTGGCCTTGCCGCCCATCTTATTTGTGTCGGCGTTCTTTACAGTGTTGTACCATTTTGGCGTGCTGCAGGTGATTGTTAAGTTCATGGCCAAGGTCATGGTTTATTTCATGGGTACTAGCGGCGCGGAGACGCTGTCGGTATCCGCCAATGTGTTTATGGGTCAGACGGAAGCGCCGCTGATCGTGAAGCCATATGTTCCGAGAATGACGCAATCTGAATTATTCACTCTGATGGTTAGTGGCATGGCTCACATCTCCGGCGGCATGATGGCGGTCTATATCAACTATGGCGCCAACCCCACGGCGGTCATCACGACCTGCATCATGGCATGTCCGTGCAGTATTTACATCGCGAAGCTCATGTTGCCTGAGACGAGTCAACCGGAAACGATGGGTGGCGATGCCCCGGCGGACATGGGCAAGTCACAATACGCCAATGCCATTGATGCCGCCGCAGCCGGCACAGGCGATGGGTTGAAACTAGCGCTCAACGTCGCCGCAATGCTAATCGTGTTCATTGCCTTTATCGCCATGTTTGACGGCATCCTAGGCCTGCTCGATACGCGGTGGTTGATGAGCCAATCATGGTGGCCAGCCACGTGGAAACTGCCCGAAGTGATGACACTCCGTTGGGCGTTCGGATTGATCTTCTCTCCCGTCGCCGCGCTCATGGGTGTCGATTGGAAAGACACTGAGACAGTTGGCAGCTTGCTCGGCGCAAAGTTGTCGGTCAATGAACACTATGCGTTCCTGGATGCCAAGATTCACCACTTATGGGACAAGCGCGATCCCGTAACAGCGGCGATTCTCGAACCAGGCAAGTTGCTGCCGCGCTCGCAAAAACTGGCAGCATTCGCATTGACTGGCTTTGCCAACTTTGCATCCATAGGCATTCAGATCGGCGGTATCGGTGCGATGGCACCGGAGCGGCGGCATGACTTGGCGCGACTCGGATTGAAGGCTCTATTCGCCGGGTTCATCGCTACGCTGATCAACGCGTCGTTGGCGGGCATCTTGATGGATTGATGCGTACGCTTCTCGGGAGCGTGGCTCATCGGGGTATAGTCATGGCTGGCGTTATGGTTTCACAGCACCCGTTGGTTCGGCACAAGCAGACGTTTCTGCGCTCGGTGCAGACGGACTCGCCGATGTTTCGAGCGCTGGTGCGGGAGTTAGCGCAGTTATTGTTCTTTGAGGCGGCCACCGATTTGCGGTTGCAGGAACACACGGTGCGCACGCCGCTGACTGATTATTCGGGCAACATGATTGCCGAGCGCGTGGGTTTGCTGCCGATCTTGCGGGCCGGGCTAGGTATGGCCGAGGCGGTGCTGGATTTGTTGCCGGGGGCGCAGGTGTGGCACCTCGGGTTGTACCGTGATCATGAGACGCTGCTGCCAGTGACGTATTACAACAAGTTGCCGCCGGTGCCGACGATTGACCGGGCCGTGGTGCTTGATCCGATGCTCGCATCCGGTGGTTCGGCGATAGCCGCCATCAACATCCTCAAGAACTGGGGCATGAAGCGAATTCAATTCCTGGGACTCATTGCCGCGCCGGAAGGTGTTGAGGCATTGCAGAAGGCTCATCCCGACGTGTCGATCTATCTGGCCGCGATTGATGATCATCTCAACGACAGTTGCTACATCGTGCCGGGGTTGGGCGATGCCGGCGACCGGCAATTTGGGACAGGTGCGTGATACACCGCTACTCCGACGCTCCGGCAGTCAGCGTTGGTTCTTCTTTGTGATTTCTTTGTGTACTCTGTGCCTTTGTGGTTGGTCTTCAATACTCACCACAAAGACACAGAGAACACAAAGTCCGCACAAAGAAGACTAATTCAGTTAGATGTGCAAGCACTACGTCGCACAACGGATTCACTTCTGCTTCCGCGCTTTCTTATCTGAATACATTGCCGCATCGGCGCGATCGACGGCTGCCAATAGATCGTTGCTGGTGTATTCCGTCACGCCCCAGGCCACGCTGATGTTCACGGGTTGATCGGCCCCAGGCAAACGCTGATTGGTCAATGCATCATCAAGGTTCTTCATGCGCTGGGTCAACTCGGCCGCGTTGACTCCGGGTAGCATCAGCAAAAACTCGTCGCCGCCCATGCGGAAGACCGGATCGCCGATGCGTGTGCGCAATTGCAATGAACGGGCAACGGCTCGCAGCGCTGCATCGCCGATGGCATGGCCCAGCCGATCGTTCAGCGGTTTGAGATCGTTGACATCAATAGCTGCAAGACTGCCGGGCGCGGGTGCGGTTTGCGGGTCGGCGATCATGGTCTCAAAGGCCCGGCGGTTCAACAGGCCAGTCAGCACATCGGTACTCGCGGCCAAGGCGAGTTGGTCGCCCAGATTTGAGAGTTGCCGGCGCACGCTATCGGTCGCCAATAAGACTTGGGCAAACGCCAAAGCCAGCTCGAAGAACGAATCGTACAAGGCGGAGAATTGCATGTAGCCAGGTTCCGGCGTGATACGCCCTTGCAGGTGCAACGTCCGGCCCATGACGATGGCGTAGTGCCAAAACAGTGCGACCAGACACAAAAGGCCGACTTGCATCAGACGCACGCCAATTAGCGTTTGCGATTCCGTCGGCTTGGCCCGCAACATCGCGCTGAGAGCCAGCAGGCAGAAGCCGCCGAACAATATGGCATGGGCCGGGAACATTTCGTTGATGTGGAGATTCTCGGATCGCTGAACGAATCGCGGTAACATGATGCCCAGCAGTATTGGCGGGATCAGTAACCAGATGTCGCGGCGAGTCATTGGCCGATCGTCCACATAATCACGACAGCCAACAAAGAGAAGGAAGCCGAACATGTCGCCGGCCGCCCAGTAGATCGTGAGCAGTGGCCGCGAAGCAGCCGGCAACCAGAACGACACGTCGAGCGCGATAAGGCCAACAGCCAGGCATACCCAACCGTAGGCCCAATAGCGCAGAAAGCGCCGATCAATGACGCGAACGAGTAGTACCAGCAGACCCGCGACTAAGATCGTGCTGGCGGTTTGCAGGGCTGTCGATACATACGACGGCAGATGCACCGTCGCATCAATAACGGCCGCAGGGTCATCCAAGGCAAAGGTCGCAAATAACACTGGCTAGGACTCTAAGAGTTAGTCCAAGCTAATGAATTGGCAGTTTGTGGTCAACCGGAGTCAGGGCTTCAACGTGTTGAAACAGGATGCGGCGGACCTCGTCGATCACATCGGATTGGTCCAAACATGTATGGCTGCCGAGGACGATTTTCTCCGACGCGACGCCCTCCATACGGGCACTGTCATAAGGCACGACGCCGTCCGATGACACCGCCAGCGGCATCGGTGCCACCCGTGCGATGATCGAGTGGCGCGGAATGTTGGCATTGATGGCCAGGCGATCAACAGTTTGCAAAAGCGGCGAGTGCATGCGCAACATGCGGATACTGGACGGGATTCCCTGGGTAAACGCACTTGTAAAAAAATCGTCGCCATTTTGCTGCAACAAGAGTTCGTGCGCCTTCACCAGCACGTTGGGTCGGCGGATGATGCGGTCGCCGATCTGGCCCAGCCAGTTGTCGCCGAGCAAGCTGCCGCGATGCGGTACGGCGATGAACACTGCCCGCTTGGCAGATGGTACAGGTTCGAAAAAGAACGTCTGGCGAAACAGCTCCTTGTCTTCAGCCGATGCTTTGAGTTCGTCGAAGGGCCGCGGGCTGATGAGCTTCCACACCTCATCGCGCGACGATGCGATCATCGTTTTGGCAATCAACCCGCCCATGCTATGGCCGACGAGCACCATCTGGTCGAAAGCCGGATCGCTGCCATCCGGATCGTAATAACTGCGAACCTCGGCAAGCGATCGGCGCAGCTTAGCTGCCGAGTGGATGAACGGATTGCCCGTGGGATACTGAAACGTCCAGAACTGATAACGCTCACGGATGGCCGGGTCGGCACGCAGGTCGTTGATGGTGCGTGTCCAGGTTTTTGGGCTGGACCAGATGCCGTGGATGAGCACGACGGGAATCTTGCCGCGCTCATACGGATGTGTCAGATACAACCCGGTCTTATGGTCTTCCCGCTGCGGGTCGAAAAGACCGAACTGGGTAATGCGTTCGAGGTCGCTGTTAGTGACTTGATGAACCAGCGGCGTAGTAGTGTCGGCGGCGAGCAACACGTTGCGGCCGGCATATTGCACGCCATCGTAGCGCAGCGGATCGTGCAATTCCAACACGGCACTCGGGCGTGATCCTTTTTCGTTGGCCTCGAAGCGCAATAGCGCCGTCATCGGATACGTCTGCACCGGCGGGAAGAACTTCTCCGGTGCGGCCTGGCGATCCGGATCGCGCCAACCGCGCTGGCGCACCGCCATCAGCGGCACGCCGATTCCGTCGTGCTTTCGGCTGGGCACGCCGATGGCGATATAGTCATTGGCAAACTTGATTTCATCGAACGGCTCGGGTTGCCACACCACATCATCGCGGCGAACGGTCACCCGAATGTCGCGCTCCGCCAGGGCCGCTGCCCATTTATCGTCCGGCAAAAGCTTGCGACCACCGGATCGCCGCAGGAACCGCTCGACGGCATGATTGTAAATGGCCACGGCATCGGGCCGCCGCTCGATGGGCAACTCATCGGCCTCATCAAAAAGTGCGCGCGACGCGTACCATGCCGCGTTGAGATAATGGTCCAGCGACTTGGTTGGCGACCACACTTCGGCCTCGCGCCCCGCAAGGTCGCACAATTCGGCAAGCACGAGCCGGCCTTCTGGTGATGTTTGATCTGTGACTTTCTGCGCGGTGGTCGCTGGGTTGAACGTGAAACCTGATTCGAGTCCATGTTCCGTCAGGTACTTCCTGGTCCCGGATCCTGGCGTTTGTAAGCGCAGAGCGGAGCGCAGGCTTTCCGCCGCCGAAGCCCCGTCGGCTTTGCGGAGGGAAAGACCGTTGCATCCGGTGATCAGGACCAGTGCGATCAAAAGGGAACGCGGCCCAAGCATACCAACGGGGAATAGGGTAAGGTGGGTAGGTGTGTCAAGTGCAGGAAAACCGCGCAACATCCATGAGATACACCGATTTTTGCACCGCCCGCTTGCTGGTCCAGCCATTGGGCGATAGTCTGAACAGAACGCTTAGTCGTTACGTTTTCCTCGGCCTAAAGTGCCTTGTATTTCACCCGCCTCACCGGCGCGGCCGGCGGCGTTTCACTCGCGGGAGAGTCCGCCATGGCAGAGAGTATCCAGAAAAAGCTCGACCGCGTTCGGCGGCCGCGCGTGCAAATCACCTATGACGTCGAAGACGGCGGGGCCTTGAAAAAGGTCGAACTGCCCTTCGTCGTTGGCGTCCTGGCCGACTTGTCTGGCGACAACGCCGCCAACTTGCCGGCCATGAAGGAACGCAAGTTCGACGAGATCGATCGCGACAACATCAACGAGCGGCTCAAGGCGGCAGCGCCGGAAGTCTCCATGCGGGTGAATAACACCTTGGCCGGCGACGGCTCGCAGCTTGGCCTCAAGCTCAAATTCGAAAGCATGGACGACTTCAGCCCGGCCGCCATCGCGCAGCAAGTCGAACCGCTGAAGAAGCTCATGCAGGAGCGCGAGCGGCTCAATGAAGTCCTCGCCAAGATGGAAAGCAATCAAAAGCTCGAAGACATTCTCGGCCAAGTCATGAGCAACACCGAAAAGGTGCAGGCGCTGGCCAAGAAGATGGGTGTTGACGCGGCCGATGCGCCGAAGGGGGAATGATCCATGGCCGACCAGACACAAGCCGCTGAACAGGCGCAGACAACTACGACAACCGAGGAGGCCGACAGCCTTCTTGAGAACATCCTCAAGCAGACGAAATACAAGTCGAACGAGGAGAAGGATCGCAACTCGCAGTACATCGGCGAGGTGTTGAAGTACGCCATGCAGGGCGCAAAGGTGATCTCCGGTGACATGGAGCGCACTATCAAGGCATGGCAGGCGGAGATTGATCGCAAGCTCAGCCAGCAGCTCAACGAGATCATGCACAACGAGAAGTTCCAGACTCTCGAAGGCACGTGGCGCGGCTTGAAATACTTGATCGACCAGTCCGAAACCGGGCAGGCGCTCAAGATCAAGGTCATGAACGTCGGCAAAAAGACGCTGGGTAAAGACCTCGAAAAGGCAGCCGAGTTCGATCAGAGTACGCTGTTCAAGAAAGTGTATGAGGAAGAATACGGCACGCTCGGCGGTCACCCGTTCGGCATGATGGTCGGCGATTACCACTTCTCGTCCAGCCCGGAAGATGTGGAAATGCTCCGCAAGATGTCCGGCGTGGCCGCGGCGGCCCATGCACCGTTCGTCTCCGGCACCGCGCCTGGCATGTTCGGCTTCGATAGCTTCGAAGAGCTGAACAAGCCGCGCGACCTGGCGAAGATCTTCGAAGGCGTGGATTATGTCGGCTGGCGTTCATTCCGTGAGTCAGCCGACTCGCGGTACGTCGCGCTGACCATGCCGCGCGTGCTGGCCCGGTTGCCATATGGGCCGGACACGAAGCCGATCGAAGAATTCAACTTCCAGGAAAGCGTGGATGGCACCGACCACTCCAAGTACCTGTGGATGAACGCTTCGTGGGCATACGCGGCTCGATGTACCGATGCCTTCGCCAAAGACGGCTGGTTCATGCGGACCCGCGGCGTCGAAGGCGGCGGCAAGGTCGAAGCGTTGCCGGTGCATACCTTTAAGGTGGGCGGCGGCAAGGAAATGAAATGTCCGACTGAGACGCTCATTCCGGATCGCCGGGAAAATGAGCTATCGAACCTCGGCTTCCTGCCGTTATTGCACTGCAAGAACACGGACTTTGCCGCGTTCCTCGGGGCGCAAAGCTGCCAGAAGCCGCAGACGTATTTCGATGCGGCCGCCAACGCCAACGCGGAGTTGTCCACCAAGACCAACTACCTGATGTGCGTGTCGCGGTTTTCGCATTACCTGAAGGTGATGGCCCGCAACAAGATCGGCTCGATCATGGAAGCGACCGAGTGCGAAAGCTGGCTCAACAACTGGATCAGCAACTACGTTGTCTCCAACCCGGAAAACGTCGGCGAAAAAACCAAGGCCGAGAAGCCGCTTCGCGCCGCCGAGATTCGCGTGGAAGCCGACCCTGCCAAACCGGGTTGGTACCGGGCCGTGGCGTATCTCCGGCCACACTTCCAACTCGAAGGTTTGGACGCCTCCATGCGGTTGGTCGCGGAAATACCGCCGAAGAAGGGGTAAGTTGTCAGTAGTCAGCGATCAGGAAAACCGAAACCGAGGCCTTTGGCCTCGGTTTTTTTGTTTGCCATCGTGCTGCCCGCTCATTCGGAATTGTGTTGAAGCGTGGCAATGGTGGCTCTGGTGGCGGCGA
>JANLTA010000479.1:0-1804 GCA_031362705.1 Gemmataceae bacterium
GATATAGTGCTTCTCTGTCCGCGGTACGGTCAGGAATTCCCGGGCAAAGATGGGGCCAAGCACGGCGTGGTCCGGGTCTGCAAGTTCGTGGCAGGGCGACGCCAAGGTAAGATATGAATTCGAGAGTACCATTAGCAACCGTTCCGCCGCGTGCCGTCGTGGTTGTGCTGCGCGGACTCGGCCCCGCGTTCATCAGTGGCTACGGCAACGAATGGATCCGCACCGGCACCCTCGACCGCCTGTGTGCGCGGGGCGTCACGTTCGACCGGCACTATGCGACGACGACTCACGCTGTAGACGCAGCCAATCTCTGGGTGGCCAATCACCCGAACCTCATTACCGCATTGAATCACGCCGGCGTGGCCACCATTCGTGTCAGAAATGAGGCATCGCCGTCAAATGCGGATGACTGGGTCTTCGACGAGATCGCCGACCGGGATACTGACCGGCCCTGGTCTCTGCTGCCGATCAGAAGAACACTGTATGGCCTGCTCGCCAAGTTACCGAAAAACGCGCCGGCGCTGCTTTGGATCGAAGCTGACGTATTGACGCCACCCTGGCGACCTCTTCGCAAATGGCTCGACTACTATTTCGTACCGGATGAAGACGATGATGAGCCGCCCACGCCCTGGCTCGATCCACTGCCGACGATGCTGACCCGAGACGAGGACCGCACCTTCGAGCGCTTGCAATCGACGTTTGCCGCGAATGTGTCGGCCTTGGATCGATCACTCGCAAAGTTATTGGCCGGGTGTCGATCGCGCGGATTTGGCAGAAAGGCCATGATCGCAATAACAAGCGACTTGGGTTTCCCGCTTGGCGAGCACGGCCCCGTGGGGCAATCCAGCGATGACATCCAAGAGAGCCTGGTTCATTTGCCCCTGATAGTTCGCCTGCCCGGTCAAGATTTGGCCGGGTACAGGGTTGATGCTCTCACCCAACCCGCTGATTTTGGTAACACACTCGCCGACCACTTCCATTTGCCCGTGGATCGTTCCAACAGTTTGTTCCCGCTGATGCGCGACGACAAGGCGATGCTTCGCGATCACCTGATCATTCGCTCCAGCAAGGCCACAGCCGTCCGCACCGCGGAGCGGCTGTTAATTCGTGATGCCAGTTCATCGCGAGTCTACGAGCAACCGTCTGACCGCTGGCATGCCCACGATGTTTCCGGCAATATGGATGACGAACTGGCTCGGCTGGAGGCGCTGCTCAACCCGGTGGCCAAATAAAGTCCCGGCCGCCCAGCAAGTGCATATGCAGGTGCGGCACAGTCTGGCCCGCACTTTCCTGGCAATTGATGACGAGCCGATAGCCATCAATCAGGCCCTCTTGATGAGCCACTTCAGCGGCGACGATGTGCAAATGGCCGAGCAACTCGCGGTCGGCGGGCAAAATGTCGGCATGGGTGCGTATCACTTTTCTTGGAATGATCAGGATGTGCACCGGCGCTTGCGGGTTGATGTCCTTAAACGCCAGGCATTGCGAATCCTCGTGGACGATCTCTGCCTTGATTTCCTTGTCGATGATCTTCAGAAACACGTTGACGCCGAGCATGATCGCCTCCTCGCGGTTTGATTCTCTATTCTTATGGCATGACGTGGCTAGTTGGCATCGATGAAGCGGGCTACGGGCCAAATCTTGGCCCGCTCGTGCAAGCTGCCGCCGCAATCCCTGTCGATGATCCTGAAGAATGCTTGTGGACAAAGTACTCTGACATTGTGTGTCGAGCCACGGACCCGCACGCCGGTCGCATTGTCATCGACGATAGCAAACTCGTGCATGTCGGCGCAAACAAGTTTGA
>JANLTA010000489.1:0-3319 GCA_031362705.1 Gemmataceae bacterium
GGCAGCGAAGCTGCTGCCGCCACCGCGGTGATCATGGAACGTGCGCCGGCACCTGTTGTACAACGGTTCAGCTTTCGCGCCGACCATCCCTTCGTATTCATGATCCGCGACATGTCCACTGGCAGCGTGCTGTTCATGGGCCGAGTGAACAACCCGAAAAGTTAGCGACGCTTCACAGGATCATTGCTAATCTGATCCCATGTTGTCGATTTCGCCAGCGAAAGTTCACGAGCGCGAGGCAGCCTATCGTCTGGCGTTTCAGCACCTTGACCCCGGTGAGGCCGCTGAGAAAAAACGTCACGCCGAGGAGATGATTTTCACCGGCGAATTGGATGTCGATGCCATCTGGATTGCTCGTGACAGCATCGGGCCGGCCGCCGCGATGATTGCAGCGCCGCTGGCCGGCAATGGGGCTGCGGTCTTCGTGCCGCAGGGCCGGCCCAGCCTGCATCATCCCGCGACCGTACTTGATCCACTCGTGCAAGCGTGCACCGCATGGCTGCGGCAGCGCGGCGTGAAACTGGCGCAGGCGCTGTTACCGACCTCGGAGTTGCCGTTCGCCGAGCCATTGGAACGCAACGGTTTCGCCCGCCTATCGCGCCTGTTATACATGCGCCATTTTCTGGACCTGTCGTTTGCGGAGATCGCACGGGGTGAACAGTTGGAATATCGTTCGGTGGACGAGGTGCCAATCAACGTTGTCGAAAACACATTGCTGCGCAGCTATGCCGGGTCGATGGACTGTCCAGAGTTGAATGAACTGCGCTCTGCGGCCGACGTGTTGGCCGGGCATCGCGGGTCGGGCAATTTCGATGCGAGCCGCTGGTGGATTGCCTTTGCCAAAGATGAACCCGTCGCAATCCTGCTGTGCAACCAGGCCGAGACGAGCAGTTGGGACATCGCGTACCTGGGCGTCGCACCGGAAGCACGCAGCCGGGGCTTTGGCCGCGACCTGGTACATCACGCATTGTTTGAGGCAAAAGCCGATGACATGCTCACCGTCACCCTGACAGTGGACGAACGCAACCAACCTGCGCGGGCGCTGTATCGTAAGGCCGGGTTTGAACCGTTCGATGAAAAGGTTGTGCTATTGTGGACGCCCGGCGCATGAAAAAAGCCCACCGATGGCAGTCGGTGGGCTTTCGACAATCGCTACTTTGATGGCGCAGTACCACCAGTTTGTTGCAATAGCGTCTCGGTATTGCGCTTCAGATCTTCCGCCGTCTCTTTACGCGCCAACAACACTTTTGGCTGAGCAGCGTCTCGCAGTTCCCGACACTTTTTGGGGATCTCGATAGCTAGCTTTTTTTCGTAGACGACACGGCTGAGCCGCTCACGATGATCTTCGAACTTGGCATCTGCGTCGGGTGGTAAAACCTCGTCACACTTGAAACAGACCAAACCTTCCTTGGTCTTGACCAAGGTACTAATCTGGCCAGGTTTTAGCTTAAATGCCTCAGCTTCCAGATCAGGATGGGTGCCTGCACCCCGACCGAATGGCTTGATCCGACCACCGCTTGCGCCCAAGTGGCTGGCCACTTGCGTTCGCGCTGCAGCCTCAAACTCGTTGTCGTTTGATCGAATTTTCTCGTAGGTCATGAAAGCAGCCCGTTCTTCCGTTGGCGGCCAAATGATAAGCCGACCTTTAATGCGCGTACCAAATTCACTTTCGAATTCCTTTTGAATGTCCGTCTCCGCTACTGAGATTTGCAGCTTACACAGCTTGGATATTTGAATCTTCGGCCTTAGTACGTCTTCACGCCATTCGAACATCGTTTTGCCGTATTGCTTCAGAACGCCATTGACAAACTGCTCACGATTGACCGCGATACTCTTCAAGTCTTCAACTAACGCCGCGTCGATTTCGGCTTCGGTGACCTCAATGCCCTTTTCTTTACACGCCGTCTCAATGATCACTTTGTTGACGAGCAAGTCGATCTTGTCGGCGCCGAAACGGGCGATCAAATACTCACCCAATTCCTCGCGGGTAATGGGCACTTTGCCGCCGTGAATGTAAGCGACGAAGCGCTTGTCGGCGTCGGATGCCGGTGGGGGCGTGGTCGGGCCAGCGGCATGGGCGACGTTGGTTGTCGTTACCTTACCGGCGAGAAAACCAATGCCGGCCGCGCTGAGCAGGCCGACTGTGCTGGTCCGCATCCACCATGATTTTCGTGTCGTGAACATTGCTTTGCCTCCGCCGTCACACCGAACCTGTTCCACGGCCACCCGAATAGCCCGGGCAACGCGATGCGGCAACCCCAACTTGCCGTTCCAGTTGCCGCGTGGGCATTTCCACGGTTGATAGTAAAACGGCTGTGAGAAAGTCAGTTCGAGGAATGATCGATGCGTGTTTTCGTCACCGGCGGCACTGGACTAATTGGTCCGCGGCTGATTCGTCAACTCAAGCGCCGAGGCGATGACGTCACCCTGTTGTCGCGGCAACCGGATGCCTGGGAGCGTGTCGGCCAGGACGTGACAGTGGTAGCAGGGGACCCGACTCAGCCCGGCGATTGGCAGGACAAAGTGGCCGAGTGCGACGCCGTCGTGCATCTTGCCGGCACCAACTTATTTGCCAAGCGTTGGAACGCCGAGTTCAAACAGCTCATTCGCGACAGTCGAGTCAACGGCACCCGGAATGTTGTCGACGCCATTGCCAAGTCACCCAAGCGAACTGATGGCTCGCCTAAGCCGCTCGTCAGCGCCTCGGCTATCGGGTATTACGGTCCGCGCGGCGACGAGGAAGTTACCGAAGACAGCCCGCCAGGCACCGACTTCATGGCCGGCGTATGTGTCGAATGGGAAGCCGCCGCGAAGGCGGCCGAGTCAGCAGGTGCCCGCGTCACAACGATCCGCACCGGCATCGTCCACGACCCGCTCGGCGGCGCGCTAATGCCGTTGAAGATCCCTTTCAAGCTCGGCGTCGGCGGCCCAGTCGGTATGGCCCTTAGCCCCAAAGAGTGGGGCAAACAATGCTGGAGTTGGATTCACCACGCCGACGAGATTGGCATCATTTTGCTGGCTCTAGATAATGCCGATGCCCACGGCCCGATCAACTCCACGGCTCCAAACCCGGTCACCAACAAGGAATTCGCAAAGGCATTTGGCAGGGCCTTGAAACGGCCGGCCTTCGCGCCGGTGCCGGCCATAGCACTGCGCGTTTTGCTCGGCGAGGTCGCTGACGTCATCACAACTGGTGCACGAGTGCTGCCTAGGAAGGCACTCTCTCTGGGATATCAATTCCGTTATCCCGAGATTGGCGGCGCATTGGCGGACATCTGTGGTGAGCGTTGAATATGGCATTTCGTATAATCACTGTCCG
>JANLTA010000819.1:0-2685 GCA_031362705.1 Gemmataceae bacterium
CGGAGGTCGATTCGCTCGCCGACAAGTTGATCGAAAAGCTGCCGGAGTGCATTCGCTATGCCAAGCAGCAGCTCAACTTCTGGCGCGACCTGTCGTGGCACCAGACCATCGGCCACGCGCGGGACTGGCTGAGCATTCACAACCTGTCGCCGGAGGTGGCCGAGGGAATGCAGGCGTTCGTCGAGAAGCGGCCGGTGGACTATGCCAAGGTTCGGCGGGAGTTGAAGTAGACTGAGGGATTTGTGCCTTGAAGCAACTCCGTGTGTACATCGATACTTCCGTGGTCGGAGGGTGCTTCGACGACGAGTTTGCGTCGGCCAGTCTCGCTTTGTTCAAGAAGGTGGCTCAGGGTGAAATTGAGATTATTATCTCCGACCTGTTGCTTGAGGAGTTGATTGGTGCCCCCCAGCGGGTCAAGGATCATTTCGATGTCTTTCTGGAACAAGTAGGGCCGTCGATTCCGATAACCCAGGAAGCGCGTCAGTTGAGAGATGCCTACGTCAGCCACGGCGTGGTCGGTAGTGCATCAATGAATGACGCGCTGCATATTGCAGCCGCGACGATTAGTGGTGTGGACGTCATTGCGAGTTGGAATTTCAAGCACATGGTTCATTTGGAGAAAATTCGGGGATTCAATGCTGTTAACCAGTTGATGGGCTACGATACAGTGGAGATACGATCACCTCGGGAACTCGTCTAATGGAAACGAAAAAGAAAAAAGACTTCGACTGCGTTGAAATGAAGAACGAGATCCAGCAGAAATTGCAGAAGGAGTGGGAGGGCCTCACATTCGAGCAAATCCAGGATCGCATTCAGCATCACCTCTCCACATCTGATGACAGATTGGCCCAATGGTGGCGACGTGCCAATGCACTGGCCGCAGCCCGCCAGGAAGCCATTGAGCGCACAACGCGAGAGTTTCAGTCCCAAACCCCTTAGTCAACTTGACTGCCCCCAACCCAAAAACCCCGCCCCTCGCGCGGGTGGCGAAGGGCGGGGTCGGGAACGAAGGGGGTTCATGAGTCTGTTTCGAGGCAACCTCTTTCACATTCGGGCGGTCGTCTCGTTCTGAGCACCGGCCGGGCTGAAGCCCGGGGCTCTTTTTTCAATTCCGTGTGACGTTCAACATTCCGTTCTACGTTCAACACTTCGTGCGTCGTTCAATTCCGTTCGCCGTTCAACATTTCGTACGTCGGTCAATTTCGTGCGGCGTTCAACATTCGGTGCGACGTTCAACACTGGGTGCATCGCCAAACCCCGCGCCCGGACCGGCCGACAGTTTCCGACCGATCGGCCGGTCCGGGTCGCATTGAACCAGGTTGTGTGCCCCAGTAGAGTCTTCGTCCGCACGGGCGGGACGCCCGTACCACCCACTCTGAGGCCCAACTACAACAAGCCATTACGGCGCCAGCAGGCCCTGAACGAACGGGGCGACGTCCAGACCATTTCGCATGCCGTCGTTATTCATGTCGCCGCAGAACACGTCGAAGAACGAATCCGGGGCCATGCCGCCGTTAATCTGCACCGGCAGTTCGTAGAGGCCGCTGCCCATGGCGTTGATTCGCAGGATAAGCAGGCCGTCGGGCAGTTCCTCGTCGAGGATGCAGGTGCCGTCGTCATCGATGTCCATCGTCTGCGCCACGAGCGGCGGGGTGCCGGTCGGGGCCGTCGGGTCGTAGATCTCAACGCTGCCGACCAGTGGCGTATGAATCGCGGCCGGCACGCCGACGATCACCGGGATCAAGTTGCGCTTCAGGTCGAACGACAGGTCCGTCGGAAAATTGCAATAGTCGTTAATCGAGCAGGCCCCGCCCGCGGCCAGCGGCTGCAACTGTGCCGGGCACAGGTTGTGCGGCTGCGCGGTGCTCTTGCGGTAGCCGGACCAGCGGAAGTCCTCGACGCCGGGTCGGGCGCTCTGCTGATCGACCTCGGCGATGGTCAGCCAGTAGTGCTGGCCGGCCACCTGCGTGAAGACCGGGTTGAGCTTGGCGCGGAAGCGGTACACGCGTCGATTCTGGCAATCCAGACCGACGTATTTCGTGCTCGGAATCACGCACCACGAGGCCAGCCGCGGGCCGACCGTGCAGCCGTCGGTCGGCGATAGCGGGGGGCACTGGCCCTGCGTATTGCCATGAATGGCGATATAGAAGGGCCGCGTGAGCTGCTGCTGTTGCGGGTCGAGCACGACGCCCCACCAGTAGAGCCACGAGATCGGCCCGGTGTTGTCGCACACGAAATCGTCAAACGCCATGCGCGGCATCGGCACCGGCGGAATGTTCGGGCTGGTCGGGCAGAACTGAATCCGCGATTCGACCGAGCCGTTGGGATATTTCCACGGCTGGGCCTTCTGGGCAAACGCCGGAGCGGCCACGGCCAGGGTCAGACACGCCATCAAAAGCTGCTTGCGGTGGGTAAACACGATTGGAATCCTCCATTTGAAATCATCAGGCCCGCGGCCGCGGACGGTCGCCGCGACGAAAAGCCGTTGGTCTTCCAAATGAGGACGGGCGGGGGGCGTGCGCGGCTACTGCCGCGAATGGCGAATATCGAATAGCAAATATCGAATGAAAAAACGCAGACCCAAAGAGCCCCGGGCTTCAGCCCGGCCGGTGCTCGTGCTTTGCGTGATGCACGTCGGATAGCGAATGGCGAATAGCGAATAAAATCGAGCCCCGGGCTTCAGCC
>JANLTA010000540.1:0-3196 GCA_031362705.1 Gemmataceae bacterium
GAACCGCTCATGGCGCACATCAATGAGTCGCTTGCCGGCGGTCAGCAGTTTGCTGTCGGCTGCATATGTCAGGCCGACTTCTTCTTTTTGACTGGTCGTCAACGCCTTGTGCGTGCCCAACCATGTGAAATGCACCCGAACAGCCGCCGCGGTCCGTCGCAGCCGCTCCGCCGGCGACTCCGCCATCCGCGCCGGATCGGCCAAGGCGATCGCAGTCATGAAGGCCTCCTATATGTATTGAGGGAATTCGGGCTAATCGACGGACCAGCCGTCGTCGGCCAATTCATCGAAGGTGTCGTAGACGCACCGGGCCAACTCCAGCAGTTCCGCGGTGGCCACGGGCATGTTGAAGGCGTTGCTTAAGAAGGCAGTGGCTGAGAAGCCGTACAGGTCGGCGTGGCCGACCGCGTCATTCATCACGCCCAGATCGGGATCGATCTCATCAGCGAACCGGCGCACGACCGACAGGAATGGCCGTGTTGGCCATAACTCCGGATGCCGGAAGTAGTACAAGTCGCGCGCAGTGGCCCGCCGCTGCAATGGCCGCGTCGTGGTCATAGGGACTTCCTGTTCGAGAGATTGTTGATGACCCGGTGCGCGTGCATGGGTCAAAAGATGTGACGGGTTTTAGTTACGCGTTGGGTCGCGTTGCACTCGCCGGGTTTGCTGGGCCATTTCGCTGGCACGTTGGTAGACGTTGCCCGTGCTTGCTGACAAGCAGCGGCCACTCGCCCAGGTACGCAGCTTGTCCACCTGTTCAGCTGCTGTCACCGCAACAGGAACGACGTGCCGGGCTGCTTCCGTGAGTGGGACTTCCAGCAAGGTGGCCAGCCGGCAGCACGCTCGGATCTCCGCGCCCGTCCAGTGCGCATCATCCGGCCGCATCTCGTTGGCCGCGATGACGAACTGTCGCCGGTAAAGCTCCCAGATGAGATCCTTCTCAGCCCGCGTCGGCAGGTCGAGAAAGAAAATGCCATCGAAACGCTCGGCCCGAGCGAACTCCGGCGGCAGTTTGCTGATGTCATTCGCGGTGGCCACCACGAACACATCGGAAGTGTGGTCCGACAACCATGTCAGAAACGTGCCGAACAGGCGCGTCGACACACCGCTATCTCCGGTGCTACCGATGCCGCCAAGGGCTTTTTCAATCTCATCGATGAAAATCACGGCCGGACTCATGGCGTCGGCGACGCGCAAGGCTTGCCGGATGTTCTGCTCGGTCGCACCCACCAGCGAACCATACAAGGCGCCGAGATCGAGCAGTAGCGTCGGACGTCCGATCTCGTTACCGAGCGCCTTGGCGAATGCCGACTTGCCGGAACCCGGCACGCCGAGCGCGAGGATTCCCATCGGTCGGCAGTTGCGACTCGGTCGCAGTGCCTTCCGACAGAACTCTTTCAGACCTCCGAGGCCGCCCAGATCATCGAAGTGCTCGGTACCGCGATGCAGCGTGAGCAAGTTGTTCTTCTTGAGAGCTTGAGCTTTCAGTTCCCAAAGTGCCTCAGGGCGAAGGCTATTGTGACGCGCTAGCGATAAAGAGAACGCGCCCTCGGCTTCGTATCGCGTCAATCCCGCCGCGGCGTCGAGCAGACGCTCCCGATCATCGCCGGTGGGCAGGTCATCAACTTTGTCGACCGTCAGTTCCCTGGCGATGCTGAGCAGTTGTTCGCGGTCGGGCAGCGCGTGCTCGATCACAACGAACAGTTTTTCCAGCTCGATCGGGAGCAGCACCACCGGTGCCAGCACGACGACGAAGGTCCGCTGCTGTTTGCCGGCGATCAGTCGACTGATGAGAGCTTGGATCACTTCGGGATTGGTCAGGAAGCGGTGAAAGTGGTGGAGGATGAGCAAGGCCGTGCCATCGCGTTGCGCCATGAGCGGCAACGCCTTTAGCGGCGCCAGCGGATCACCAATGCCGGCGTCCGGATGGTTAGCCGCAAGCTCGGCCGGAAGTCTCAAACCGTTCGTAACATCCCAGACAGCGATGCGCCAATTGCGGTCTTTGGCGAGTCGGGCGATCTCGCGCTCGGCTTCATCGGGTTCAAATGACTGAATCCACAGTCCGCTGAAGGCGGCGTGGATGTAGTCTGTCAGTTGTTGTGCCAGGGTCATGACGAGCCCTTTTTTTTAGTATTCCGGTGAGGAAATGCAACGAACTGCCGAAGCCACATGCAGTGATTTCGACGGCTCGATCGTGTGGTCGATGTGATTACTGTTGGATGGACTGCTCAATTGGCACCGTCTGGTAGAACTCGGGCGTTTTGCGATCAGCGGCAACAAGACCGAGCGCCTGTTCGAGGAACCGGCTGGCCACCTGGCATTCACCGCCGAGGTAGCCCTTAGTCAGCACGGTGGTCGTACCATCCGGGGAGACCGTCACTTCGATGATCTTGGGCATTGTGAATCCACCTCCGAGGTAGGTTCCTGTTCGAGCGAGGTGACAGGTGTTTTGTGATTGAGAGCCCCGCACGCACGACTGAACCGCGACAGCTATCGTTGGAGCGCCGCGCGTTCCTGGGCCAGCCGAACGCGCCGGCGGGCAGTTGTTTGCAGTTGTCGTGGCGGTGTGCTGGTCGTTGTCGAGGTCGTGCGGATGAGTCGGCGGCGTGGTGTAGCCGTCAGGCGGTCTCGGTGATCTGAACTTGGATGCTGCCATCTGCGAGCGGTTGCTCGCTGACTTGGTAGCCCTTTCTCCGTGCTTCGAGTTTGGTTTTTTCGACGGCGTAGCCCTGAATCAGGCGATCGAGATGCGCGCGGTCGCCCCAGGCGCCGTTGTAGTTGTCGAATTTGGCGTCGCCGGTAACGATGTCAACGGCAACCGAGTATTGCCATTCCGGCAGCTGGACGAGCAAACCAGACACTGTGCCGCCATAGAGCTCGGCCATGCCAGTGACCGGGGCCGGCAGCCCGAGCCGCTGGCAAGCCGCGGCGATTGCGACCGGGTCGCGGAGCTTGGTTTGAATGCAGACGATATGGCTCAAGGGTTTGATCCTCCATTTGCACCTCAACGCCACGGGCACTTCCGTTCATCCAATCAATGAAACTAAATGCCCGTCAATTGATTGTGCCACGATTTCGGCTTCAATTTAGGTTCGGCACGTGCGATTCACTATCAACTCTACCCACACAGCACTTTTGCTCCGACGTCTACAGCCTAACTGCCTCATCAAGTAATTGTGTCGCGTTTCAGTCGCGA
>JANLTA010000558.1:0-7414 GCA_031362705.1 Gemmataceae bacterium
GCAAACTGGGATGCGAGGGATCAGCCACGAATTGACGATACGTCCTTCTCGCGACCCGACGAACCTTTGGTGACAGAATTCGGTAGTGCTGCCAAAATACAGGCAGTGTTTCCGAATTCATAGCTGATCGAGGTCAAGTGGACTGGCCTTGCCCTGCGCAATGGCCTCCTCAGCTTCCTTGATAAACTGGTTCAAAGCCGGACGTGGCGTCGGATCATTGAGAATTGACTCCCACGGATCATTCGTCGTCCTGGGGAACACGACTAGGACTTCAACTGGACCATTGGCCTTGGGTCTCTTTTTCAGAGTGACTTGGCCATCATTGTATATCGCCTTGACCGCTTTCATTTTCGCCTCAATGGAACGAATCACCGCGTACACCTAGCCCGGCCTGATTGTACACCAAACCGTTCCACGACGCCAGCTTACCGGTCGGCCGCTATCACTGTTTCTGTTTGTAACTAGTACTTGGCGCGCCCGGTGGGTCTTTGAGGCCGGCGCTGGGACGCACCGCGCCGCCGACGCCAAGCGATTCGGGGTGCCGGGCGATCTTGTCGGCAAATACTTCCAGGTCTTTCAGGACACGATCAACGCGGGGTAGAATGCGGGCCAGCATTAACGATGCATCGTTTAGGTTGTTGTAAATTGCCGGATCGGCCAACAGGCGTTGGAAGCTCCCATCTGCCCGGCCAGCTTGGCCGAATATGTCGCCGAATGACCCGAGCGTGCGTGCTGTCTGTTCGAGGGCAGCGTCGAGGTTGCGACTCATCCGTTCCGAACGATCAGCAAATGGCTTGGTGGCCGTGTTGATGTTGAGCAGCACTGAATCAAGTTTGGCCAGCGTGTCCTGAAACCGCGGGAGAGTTTCCTTCTGCGCCTGGCCGGCCAGCCCTTCGAGGCTGCTGGCGAGACCCTGCATGCTTTTGAGCGAGGCGGCGAAGTTCTTTTGATTCTCGTCGTTCAGCAGCTCCGTCATTCGCTGGGCAACGGTGCTGATGTTGCGAATGGTCTTGTCGATGGCATCGTTATTCGTTTGCAGCAGCACATCGACGCGCTCGCCCACCCGTTTGTATTGACGAACCATGTCCTGTAGTTCATCGAGCGCCCGGCGGACATCCGGATCGAGGTCACTAACTTTCTTGAGGGCGGTGCGCAGCTCGTCATTGGTGCGGCGAACTTCGGGTACGACTTCGCGCATCGCCCGAGCGAGTTCGGTGTACTCACGCATGGTGTCTTCGATGATTGGAGCCAGTCGTTCGAATCGGGCCACCGATTTCTGAATTTGCGCGATCGACAGCTGCACTGTGGGAATCACTTCGGTGGCATCGCGAATCAATGCGCGTGCATCAAGCGGAGCGCGGCCTTCGATTTCGGAACCGGGCGGAAGGACTTTGCCGGGAGGCGGCATTGGTTGGGGCGGTACCATTCCCGGTTCCGGCTGCGCTTGCACGAATTCAGCCGGCACGACGCCATTGCCTTTCGATTGCGGCTTAGGCTCCTTCGGTGGCGGCAACACGGGTACGAAGTCAATTGTCGTATCCCGACTCAATAGATCGGGCGTGATGATCGGCTCTTCCGTGTCGCGCAACGTGTACTGCGGATCGATCGCGATGAAGACTTTCACCAGATTCCGCTTATCGTCCAGCGCTACCGACTCAACTTCTCCAATGCGAACGCCGGACTTGCGTACCGGCGTGCCCCGAACAACACCGGGAGCATCCTTGAATAAGAGCGTGTACCGCGCGCGCGATTGCAACAGCCGCGGCGTACCGCCAAAAAACACCGACAGCGCCGCCAACAGTCCAGCCGCGCTGATGACTAGGATGCCAAGTCGGAATCGCTGCTTTGAGGTGTTCATGTTGCACGGTGAATCGGGTCATTCCCCGATCAGGCCTTCGGAATCGCCGGCGACGAAATGGCGCACGCGCGGGTCGGAGCTGGCTTCCAGGCCGTCGGCCGGGCCGTCGTAAATGACCTGTGGCTCGCCCGGCTGCAAGCGCCTGAGCGGGTACAGCATGACCACGCGGTCGGCAACCGCTCGCACAGTTCGCAATTCGTGCGTGACCACGACGCTGGTGATGGGCCGGCGGCGTCTCACTTCGGCGATTAGCCGATTGATCACATCGGTCATAATCGGATCAAGGCCGGTCGTGGGTTCGTCATAGAGCATGACATCCGGGTCGAGTGCGAGTGCCCGCGCCAGTCCGACCCGCTTTTTCATCCCACCCGACAACTCCGCCGGGGTCTTGCGACCGACACCATCGGGTAACCCCACCTCAGCCAGCCTGGCTTGAACCCGTTCGTCGATCTCCTTCTCAGTGAACTTCTTGAGCGCCCGTGGGCCAAAGGCAACGTTGTCGTACACGCTCATCGAGTCGAACAATGCTGAACCTTGAAACAAGAAACCCATACGCAGCCGGCGCAGGATCAACTCACGCTCCGACAGCTTGGCGAGATCCTGGCCATCAAACGCCACCTTGCCCGATGTCGGCGACATCAGCCCGACAAATAACTTCAATAAGACCGTCTTGCCGCAGCCGCTCTCGCCGATGATGGCCACGGTTTCACCCGTGGGCACGCGCAGAGACACATCGCGCAGCACGGCATTGGAGTCGAACTCCAGCCCGGCATGTTCCAGTTCCAGAATCGCGGCTTTCGTCATGATGTGAGTCTGATCATTTCCATATCAAGCCAGCGCGTCTTGATGGAGTTGATGGCAAGCCCGAGGAAAAAGTCGAGGATGAGAATGGCGAGGAACGACCAGACGAAGGCCTGTGTGGAAGCCCGGCCAACGCCTTCGCTGCCACCTTTGCAATTGAAGCCGCGATCGCAACTGATGATGGCGATGAACACACCGAAAGTTACCGGCTTGGCGAGGTTCAACACCACATCCCAGATATCCACGAAGTCGCGGCCATGTTGCCAGTAATGGTGCGGGTCGATGCCGAAGATGGTTAGGCAAATCAAAGCCGCGCCAATAATACCTGCTACGTTGGCGACGATGGTCAATAGCGGAATCAATAGCATGCACGCCAGGAGCCGGGGAACAACTAGATAATGCACGGGATCAACGCCGAGACATGCCAGTGCATCGATTTGTTCTGTTACCCGCATCGTCCCGATTTCGGCGGCCATTGCGCTTCCCACACGCCCTGCGAGCATCGTGGCCGCCAACACCGGGCCAAGTTCGCGGATCACCGATTGGTGGATCATCGAGCCGATCCAGGTATCCAATCCGAGATTGTGGTACTGGCCATAAGACTGCACGGCGAGGACCATGCCGATGAAGAATCCCGTAATGACAATCACGGGCACGCTCATCACGCCGATGGAATAGCACACGGCCAGCAAGGTGCCCGGCTGGTGCCGTCGCGTGTGCAACCCGGAAATGGCATGCCACGCGAATGCCGACCAATCCCCGATGGTGATGATCGCCCGGGTGATATCGCGACCAAAGATCGCCGTGGTGGCCATGATGTCGATCCGGAGGAAGTTTGCCTACAATTGTCCGCCATCGGCGTGCCACCAGCGACGGCCACAGTCAATCAATTATTCGTCGGCACCAGGGCCGCATAAGTCCCGGCACAATTATATCCGCTCATGCAATCGGTAAATGAATGGTGAACTTGGTTCCACGGCCAGCTTCGCTTTGGATGTCAAGCGTGCCGCCGTGGGCTTCAATAATCTTGCGGGTAATCGGCAGTCCGAGGCCGTTGCCGCCCGGTTTCGTCGTGTAGAACGGCTTAAATACTTTGGCCATGACTTCAGGCGGCATTCCCGGCCCGGTATCGATAATTTCGAGCCGCACATGTTCCGGTTCGGCTGCCGCCTGCAAAGTGATCTCGCCACCTTCTGGCATCGCCTGCTCGGCGTTTAACAACAAATTAAGCAGCGCCTGTTGAAATTGCTCCGGGTCCAACCGCACCAAAGGCATGTCGGATGGAACATAACTGTTGATGGCAATTTTCGCCTGGCGAGCTGTCGGGCTAAAAAAGTCCAGCATGGTCTGCACAACTTCATCAAGCGGACATGGTCGCTTCTCTAATTCCTGCAGTCGGGCAAAGCGCAGGAAATCGTTCGATACATCGACCAGTCGCTGACATTCGCCTTGCAATCGCTGTACCCGAGTAAAGGCGCGCCGCTCGCGCTGAGTCTCAGGGTTCTCAAAGTCCTCGGCCAATAGTTGCAAGTTAAGGCTAAGCGTCGAAAGGTGATTCTTGATCTCGTGAATAAATCCACCCGCCAGTTCCGCAAGTTCCGCGTACTGGGTGGTCGGCTCCGAGCTTTGCATATCCGCGATCATCTTCAATTATCAAAGATGGCGAGCGTCGAGGCGTAAGCCCGACGTGCATTGAAACCACGTCGAGCTGATCCCGGCGCGCCGGGACTCGCCAAGTCAGTTACCGCCGTGGGCCGCCGCGTCCACCACCGCCGCCGCGTGGGCCGCGGTCGTCGCGCGGGGGGCGGTCGCCGCGTGGGCGCTCTTCGCGCTGCGGTTCGGGTGGCAAGCCGGCTTCTTCGCGCAGCAGGGCTTTACGCGATAGCTTCACGCGGTCCTGGTCGTCGATCGAAATGACCTTTACACGCATGATGTCGCCGACCTGGCACACTTCGTTGACCGCGCCGACAAAGCCATCAGCGAGTTCGCTGATATGGCACAAACCGTCGCGGCCGGGCATGATCTCAATGAACGCGCCGAACTCTTTGATTGAGTTGACCTTGCCTTCGTAGACCTTGCCGATCTTCACCTCTTCGGTGATTGCCTGCACACGAAGCATCGCCGCTTCCGCGCCGGCGGAGTCGGAGTGGGCAATGTAAACCGTGCCGTCGTCTTCGATGTCGATTTTCGCGCCGGTCTGCTCCTGGATGCCCTTGATGTTCTTGCCACCGGGGCCGATCAACGCGCCAATCTTCTCCGGGTTGATCTTCACGGTCAGCAAGCGCGGTGCGTGCTTGCTGATTTCGCCACGCGGTCGCCCGATCGCCCGCAACATGTTCTTCAGGATGTCCAGCCGGGCCGTTCGTGCCTGATCGAGCGCGGCCTTAATTATCTCGCGGTCGATGCCTTCGATCTTGAGATCGAGTTGGATGCCGCAGATGCCGCGCTGGGTGCCCGCCACCTTGAAATCCATGTCGGCGAAGTGATCTTCGTCGCCCATGATGTCAGTAAGCAGCAGGAAGCGATCCTTTTCCTTCACCAGGCCGATGGAGATACCCGCGACCGGATCACTGATCGGCACACCAGCGTCCATGAGCGCCAGAGTTCCGCCGCATACCGACGCCATGCTGGAACTGCCATTGGACTCCAGAATGTCGGACACAAGGCGAATCGTGTACGGGAATTTGTCAGGCGTCGGCAACACAGCCTTGAGTGACCGTTCGGCCAACATGCCGTGGCCGATCTCGCGGCGGCCCGGGCCACGAATCGGCTTGCACTCACCGACCGAAAACGGCGGGAAATTGTAATCGAGCATGAACTTCTTGGAGAACTCTTCACCCAAACCCTCAACCCGTTGCTCATCGCTGACGGTGCCAAGCGTGATGGTGACTAGTGCCTGCGTCTCGCCACGCTGGAACAAAGCCGAGCCGTGGGTCCTAGGCAACAAGCCCACTTCGCAGAAGAGGTTACGGACCTGCGTCATCGCCCGGCCATCAAGCCGGCGGCCTTCCAGTAGCAAGTCACGAACGACACGCTCTTCCAGCGCGTGCATGCCGCCTTTGACCTGGCCCTTGGTGAATTTGCCGCCTTCGGTCACCAACTCGGTGACAGCCTTGTTGACAATAGCCGAAACAGCGTCCTTACGTTCGATCTTGCCCGGCGTCAGCTTGACCGCCTTGAAGTCGGAGTAGAACTTGTTCTTCAGCATGCTCGGCAACTCGCCGGCGTCCGCCACGGCCGGGTACTGCTTCTTGCCCAGGCCAGCCGCGACACGAAGTTGATGAATCAAGTCGATGATCTTCACGCAGTTTTCGTGCGCGAACATGATCGCTTCCAGCATGACATCTTCGGGCAGTTCCCGCGCGAAGCCCTCAATCATGGTGACGGCATCACGCGTACCGGCCACGATCAGGTCGAGATCGCTGTCTTCCAACTCGGCGTAAGTCGGCATCGCGATGAATCGGCCATCGACTCGTGCCACGCGGACGCTGCCAGTCGGTTGCAGAAACGGAATCGGCGAGACATGCAACGCGGCCGATGCACCAATCATGGCCAACACGTCCGGATCGTGATCGCGATCGGCCGACATCGTGGACATCATCACCTGAACTTCGTTCAGGTACCCAACGGGGAACAACGGCCGGATTGGCCGATCACAGAGCCGCGAGGTCAGCGTCTCTTTGGTCGTCGGTCGAGTTTCACGTTTGATGTAGCCGCCGGGGAACTTGCCCGCGGCATAAGTCTTTTCCCGATAGTCCATCTGGAGTGGAAAGAAATCGCGATCCGGAATCGGCGAGCCTTCGGTGGCGGCCGCCAGGATCATGGTGTCGCCCATGCGGACGACTACGGAGCCGTGGGCTTGTTTAGCGAGTTTGCCGGTTTCGAGCGAAAGGGTATGACTGCCAAAAGACGTTTCTACGCGATGAGCCTGCACTGTCGGTCCTCGTTTTGTAGCACGAGCGCCGACGACACCGGGAGGTTTGACGTACTAAAAGGAATGACCACGAAACGATCGCGGCCGACAAATCACTTGCGCAAGCCCAGTCGACCAATCACCTGCAAATAGCGTGGACGGTCCGATTCCCGCAGATAGGCGAGCAGCCCCGAACGCTTGCTGACCATCTGCAACAGGCCGCGCCGACTGGCATGGTCCTTCTTGTGGGTCTTGAAGTGCTCGTTCAACTCGGTGATCCGCGCGGTCAATAGCGCGACTTGTACCTCGGGAGAGCCAGTATCGGCGTCGCCTCGACGGTAGTCGTTGATAATACCCGACTTGCGTTCCTTCGTAATCGCCATTTCGGTCCCCACACTGTGTCGCCGCGGTCACTCCTGCCGGGTCACATGTTTGGTCCTTACTTCGTTTCAGGTGAATAAGTTAGGGAAATTATGCGAGAAGGCAAGCGGAACTAAACCACCTGTTGCGACAAACAATGCAGCGTCCCCAGCCCCCACACCAGATCGACGGCGTGGATGCCAACGACCTTCCGATCCGGAAACAGGCCAGCCAGCGTATTCAGCACAACCCGATCTTTGGGGTCGTTGAACGTCGGCACCAATACCACCGCATTGCCAATGTAAAAGTTGGCGTAACTGGCCGGCAGCCGCTGGCCGCGAAAGACTACCGGTGCAGGCATCGGTAACGTCACAACGTCGAGTTTGCGATGACTTCGCAGTCGCTCCAGGTTTTCGTGCAACAAGGCAAAATTCGGGTCGGCCGGGTTGTCTTCCAACACCGTGACGACAGTGCGTTCATTA
>JANLTA010000562.1:0-6745 GCA_031362705.1 Gemmataceae bacterium
TCGCGACTCCTGGGCGAGAGCGTCCAGCTCTCGACTTCCGTCGAGCCGGGGCGGTTGGCAACCGAAGTCGGTTCAGAACGTGTAGTACGCTCTAAGCGTGACGCCGGAGAAGCTGGCGTAGCCGTGCAGCATGAGAAAGTAGGTTCCGGCCGCCGGATAGCTGATCGTCACTTGCTCATTGTTGCCGGAACGGTAGGGCCGTTGGTCCCACACGGAAAGAGTGGGGATCGAACCTCGGCGGACGTACAGATCGACGTCGCCGGTACCGCCCGAGATCGTGAACGTCACCGAGCGGGCACCGGCAGGGACGACGAACTGGAACAGGCTCTGGCTGTTTCGCGCGCCCGACAGGTTCGTCACTGCGACGTTGTTCTGGAGTGTGCGCACGGTGGAGCCGTAGCGAGCACGGAGCATCACCCCGGAGAAGTTGCCGAAGCCGTGCAGCATGCCGTAATAGGTGTCCGCGGCCGGGTTTGTGATTTCCGCCGTCTCGCTGTTTCCGCCGAGGTACGGGCGTTTGTCGTACGCCTTCAAGGTCGGTGGTGCGCCACGACGGACGTACAGATCGACGTCGCCGCTGCCGCCCCAAGTCTCGAAACGAACGTTGCTTTGACCGGCGGGGACGCTGATCTTGAACAGCCGCTGGCTGTCGTAAACGCCGGAGAACGTGCCGACGGCGACGTCGTTTTGCAACGACGCGGTCGGAGTCGAATGCGACTGGATGAACTGCGATGGATTGTAGTAGTTGTTGGCGATGAACTGGCTTCCGCCGTCGCCGTTTACCTGCTTGCTAGCCGCAGGCCACATGTTGGCCGGGTAAGCCAGGGATATCGACCCCGCGTTGATGACGATCATGGATTGTCGACGAATCTCGAAATGTCCATGAGCTAAACCCGCGTTGCCACTGTTGCCGACGACGCCGGTCTTATCACCTTGGTGGACCCGCCAGCCGGCTTGCACGGCGATACTGTCGAGGTGACTGATAAATGACGTGATGATCTCCCCTGCAGTCGTTTTGTGCGCCGTGATCACGGTGTTGCCGTATCCGTTTACCCATCCGGCGTGAAGGACGATGCCCTCGCCGATAGCAAACACGGGTTGCTGCTGCGTCTGTTCGATGTTGCCGCCGAGGTTCAGATTCCAGTCCTCGCCAGGGTGGGCTGCGCCGTTGTCGTAAACGCCGGTGGAACCGCTGTTCCAGCCGCCGCTGAGGTATTGCGTCTGGTTAAAGGCCGTGGCGACGTACCACTCGTCCGCCTCCGCCGTCGAGTCGCCGTCGTCATTGAAGCGTACTTTCGGATAGCCCGATGCGAACGAGTCGATCGTTAGCCTCGAAGCGTCGGGGGCGAATTTGTCGCCGATGGGCATCTGAAACGTCGGCGCGGTGGGGACGTCGGCGACCATCACTGCGGGCACCGTGCGATCTTCGAGCGGGTTGACGTGCATGCGGACCGTTCGTCGGATCGGTTGCTGCTTTTTCGGTTTGCGGAACCAGTACATGGATGCACCTCCGGTTACGGGCGAAGGTCGGGGACGAGGCAAAAGGAGGCTCGGCGGACCGTCCGCGGAGCGCCCGTTTCAAGCGCCATTACTTGATGACCAGATAGCCAAACGACTGACTTTGGTTGTAGGTCTGGCCGTTGACGTTCCACGACAGGTTCTTGACTGCGTTGCGGAACGTCGCCGACGGAACGGTCTTTCGGCCGTTGGTCTGCGCCAGCGGGTCCATGTACGTCCATTCGCCGCGCGTCTCGTTGAAGCCGACGACGACGATTTGGTGAGCGCCGGACCAGGACGTGACGGCCCTGTAACTCCCCAGCTCGCTGTACTTGATCGACAGGCTCACCGCGCGCCCGGCGATGAGCTCGTTCTTGATCGAGTCGAAGTTTCCGTACAACACGGTAGCCCGCGTCGTGACATTGTTGGGAACGATGCGGTTGAGCGCGTAAGCGGCGTCGTTGGCTGTGGAAAGCGTGGTCGGATTAGTACTGCCCTTGGCGATCCGGGCCAGGTCGTGCATTTGTGCCGTCGTCGCGAAATTCGAACCCCATGCTTGCCCGGCAAGCATAGCCCCGCACGCGTACTGGCACAGGTAGTTCGACTGACCGGTGCGCTGGGAGACGAACGCGACGCTGAGGGAGATGTTGGTCGGCGCGGCTACATCTTCGAGCCGCTCCAAGCGGTAAATGGCCGCCGTGCTTCCGCTAGGCGACTTGCGGGTTTTGCCGTGAGTGGTGCTGAATCGGAATTCGTGCATGGTCGAAGCCTCGGTGGGTCGATTTCCGCTCGCCACGGTGTCGGCACGCCAGTGTCGACGCCGCGGGTACACAGGTAAGTTCCCCAAACCGGTCGTCGATTCACGCCACGAAGGTCAAATCTCCGTCGCTGGTGGTCGATAGGTCTGAACTCTGGTGAGTGTCCGTGGCCCCAAATACAATATCCGCGTTGGACTTGCGACAACGGAGTGGCTCTGCGGAATCAGGCGATGAGCGAACTGGATTTCGTCGACGATCTGGAGTTGGCCCGTCGCACTCAAGTCGGCGACAAGAGCGCATTCACTACTCTGGTCATCCGTCATCGCGATGCGATTATTAACGCGGTGGCTGCGATCATACCACCGGGCTTGACATCGGCATTGCCGATCGACGACGTAACACAAGATGTCATCCTCCTGATCCTCCAAATCCTCGACAAATTTGATCCCGATCGACCCGATTCGTCGTTTCGTGCTTGGGCATGTGGAGTGGCCAGGAACACCGTCTTGAAACAGGTCACCTATGAGACCCGGCAGAAACGCGACGCTCGGCGAACGCGGAGCGCTTCGACTTGGGAAGATGAGGACGGAAACGACTTTCTCGAACAACAAGCCAAGCGTTTCACGACGCCGTCGAAAATCGTCAGTGGCGCAGAAATCGAAGCCGCTATCCGAAGTATCGTGGATCTATTGCCGCCGCAACAACGAGAGCTGTTTGGAATGTTGTTCGACCAGGGACTATCGTGTGCAGAAATCGGACGTCGGCTCGGTAAAACGAGCGGAGTCATTTCCATGCGTCGCCGGAGATTATTCGACCGACTGCAAAGGGAACTCAATGGGCGATTTGGCTGATCGTTGAAGGAGATCGCATTGCTATGATGCCCGAAAATGTTTCACACACCGATCCACTCGAACGGCTGCTGTCGGCCGTTGACGAGGAGTTTCCACACCGGCCAACGCCGGACCCGCTCATCGGCCAGGTCATTGACCGATACAAGTTGCTGCAACGTCTACCCGAAGGCGGCATGGGCGTCGTTTACCGTGCCCTCGACCTGCAAGAAAATCGATTGGTCGCCCTCAAAACCACCCATGGCGGGAGTGGAATTAATGTTCGATTCGAGAATGAGGCGCAAGCGTTGCGCACGATCAATCACCCCAACGTAGTCCGAATCTGGGATACCGGGCGATTTTCCGCCAGACAAATGATCGGCCAACCCTTCATCGTCATGGAATGGGTCGAGGGCGGGTCCTTAGCGGACCGCACGACCCGGCGGTGGTCGGCTCGCGACGCGGCCATTTTGGTATGCACTATTGCGACGGCGGTTCAATTCGTTCACCAACAAGGGATTCTCCACCGGGATCTCAAACCGGCAAATATTTTGATGACGCCCGAGGATCAACCGAAGGTTGCGGACTTCGGGCTAGCCAAGCTGGCAGGCAACGACGTCACGGCGTCAGGCGCACTACTTGGCACGCCGAATTTCATGTCGCCGGAACAGGCAGCCGGCGAGCGGGCCGATCGACGCAGCGACGTGTACGGCTTGGGAGCGATTCTCGGATGGCTCATCACCGGCGAGCCGCCTTTTCCAGGACGAACGCCCGTTGAGACCCTTGAGGCCGTACGCACGGTCGATCCCGCTCCGCTACAAAGCGTGCGGCCGGATATTCCGCCCGATTTGAATACGATTTATCTAAAGTGCATGGCGAAAAATCCGGCAAAGCGATACTCCACCGCTCAAGAGCTGGCGGCCGATCTACAACGATTTGTCGATCGCCGACCAATCCTGGCCCGTCCCGCTCCTTGGCATGAACATTTACGAAAATGGGCGAAGCGGCACCCGACCGGAGCATCGCTCGGCGGAGTCGCCGCCTTAGCGGTATTGGTGCTGGCGGCGTTCTCGATTTACATCTCCAGCATCAATACAAGGCTAAGCCATTCGCTCGACGAGGTGACTCAGGAACGCAACAAAAAAGAGCAAGCGCTGATTCGGGAATCCGAGCGGGCTAAAGGTGAAGAACAGGCCAAAAAGGAGGCCCTGCAGAGAGAAAGTGAAGCCAAATCGATGCTTGATTTCGTGGAAACGCGCATCTTGGCCGCCGCGCGACCCGAAGGTCAAGAAGGTGGTTTAGGCAAAGACGTGTCGCTCCGCCGCGCCATCGATTCAGCGTTGCCCTTTTTGATATCCAGATTCGCCGAGCATCCGTTGGTGGAAGCCCGTCTGAGCGGAACGCTGGCCCATTCACTTGCGTACCTTGGCGACCAAAGAAGCGCACTCGCATTGCGGCAGCGTGCTCAATTACTCTACGAGCGTCAACATGGCACCGATCATCCGAGCGTCCTGAAGTCGAAGCACAACGTTGCGATGAGCCTGGTCGATTTGGGTGAACTGGACGCAGCTCTACGGCTATATGAAGCGGTTTTTCCCGCGATGAAATCCCAACTTGGTCCGGACTCGCCCGACACACTCGCGTGCATGAATAGTTTGGCGATTTGTTACCGAATCACGGGCCATTTCGACGATGCGATTCGCCTGTGTACCGAGGCACGCGATCGCTGCAAACGCACTCTGGGTGACGATCATGTGTTGACCCTGCAGTGCATGTCCTCGGAGGCCAACTGTTACTACACGCAGCACCGGGACGAGGAAGCAATCGCCGTGGATAAGTCGATCATCGCCGTCCTCACCGATCGGAAAGGCGAGAACCACCCCGAGACCTTGGCGATCCGGCACAACCACGCGTTGAGCCTTGCCCGGCTCGGCCGATTTGAAGAGGCCCGCCTCGCCCAAGAGGAAGTCCTGAACCGGCGGCAAGCCGTGCTGGACCGGGATCATCCAGACGTCGCACGAAGTATGAACAGCTTGGCCTTTTGTTACGCCGCTCTTGGTCGGCACGAAGAATCCGGACGACTTTGCGAACAGGCCCTGGCGATCCGCCGTGTTAAGCTCGGCCCGGGCCACCACAACACGCTGGAGAGCATGAACAATCTCGCCCTGAGCTTATCATCGCAGCAGCGACACGAAGAGGCCGCTCGCCTGTTCCAGGAAACCCTGAAGCTGCGGAAGCTGCACCTCGGCGAAGACAACCCCGGCACCCTCGAAACCATGAAGTGGCTGGCGCGGTGTTACACCACACTACGGCGGTTTCCAGACGCCTTGGTCATGTGGCAGGAGTTTTGCGGAGTCGCCCGCACGAAGTATGGCGAACGCCACCGCGAGGTTTGCGACGCCCTGTACGACATTGCCTGCATCGAATCCCTCATGGTTCCAGATGCGAAGGAAGCGGAATCCCAAGCTAAGGCCGCCGTTCAATCGTTGATAAAGGCAACCGCCACCGGATATCGCAACCTGTCTCATATCAAAAAAGACCCCGACCTGAATCCGCTGCGGAACCGCCAGGTTTTTGCCGAACACGTCGCGGAACTTGAATCGGCGATGAAGTTGCGGGCGTCCATATGGGCGGTGGTGAGAAAGGCCGATTCGACCCCGGAGGAAAAACAAACCGCGTTGGTTTACGCTCGTCGAGCTTCTGCCATCGTTCCGTTGTGGCCGGAAATCACAGCCACACTGGGCGCGGTCCAATACAGCGCCGGCGAATATGCGGAAGCGGTTCAAACCCTATTGCTGGCCGAAGAACAAGCGCAAAGGTATGGCTCCGGAGCTAACACCCTGAACTGGTCATTCATAGCCATGGCCCGCTGGAAGCTCGGCGAACAGAACGAGGCACACAACGCACTGGCCCGCGCCAAGTCGATAACCAGTTCGGCCCAAGCCGTACCCAAGGAGTGGCACGCCGCCTTGCGCGAAGCGGAGTTGGTCTTGCAAGGAAATTGAGAAGGTTGTTCTTGTTACGCCGTGGGTTAACGTGCCGGCCCAAACAAAAAAGGGTTTAGGCTAGGTGCCATTGTCCCGGACCTGTTTTTTGGCGGCATCCTTCCCGGCTTTTCGGGAACATACCGAGACTTGTCACTTTGCCCTGGTCAATGCCCGCTCCACTTGCAAATGGCATGATGCAGCCTGCGGATTTTCTTTGTCCCTTTCCTTGACATTCTGAAAATAGGGGAAATGGGGGTCGGGGAAATAGGCGGAAAAAGTGGCGGGAGTCTTCGAATTGAGGATGAGTTTGGTTGGCCGCTTACTGGATTTCTTTGCTACTGCGCTGGACATTCTTGAATCGTAGTGTACAATTGTGTATGTCGGCCTCCGGAGCCGATGAATCGACGCAAGCGGCGGGTTCGGATCCAGCCCGTAGCAGGCGTCAATTGCGCAGTTGATCTGTGAATCGAGTTGATTCAACCTTAGAAGACCCACGCCGGAACTGGTTTTCTAACACGGAGTCAATGAGATTCATGGATGAGTTGGTGTCTGTTGAAAGGCGATGCCGCGGGACAACACGATCCGGCGTATCTGTCGCTTAAACGAACTCACCACCCACCCCCTCGCCATCAGCGACAAATGAGTTGACTCAACTGAGTTCAACTCAAATAACAAA
>JANLTA010000605.1:0-3700 GCA_031362705.1 Gemmataceae bacterium
AAGGCAAGGGCGAGGGGTCCGCGCCGGGGATTGATGCCCCCGACCGGTGTCGCTGTTGGCGAGGGAGTGGTAGGAGTGGAGGATTAAGCGACTCAGAGCCTGGTCATTACCGCCCCGCCGCATCACCTTTCGTCCATCCGCCAGCCGTTATCTCGACATCAGCCCGAATGCCTCATGCACTCGTTGTTGATCGTTCACGATTCGCCCGGCCGGAACCGATGCCGCACAAGCCATGAACACCAACAGCCGCCGTCGAATCAATCACCGCGCTGACAGACGGCAAGCCGTCCGCGCGATCGATGTGCCCGCCAAACTGGTTCCGGGTTTGGCGAGAACATCGCAATGTATCGGCGTGTCGCGCCGGCACAGAACAATTGTACACTACTATCTGCAACAAGTAAAGTCCGGTTGTAGAAATTCGGGCGTCAACATACTTTTCTGCTTTCACTTCGTCGACAACCACCATCAGCGGAAAAACCTTTATCAATTCTCAATACAACTTGTGACAAAACGGCCCTGTCGAACGTATCACATGACGTAACGCAAACGTTGAGTTAATGCGAAACTGACATGGCATTTTCGGAAGACAAACAACCACGGTCGAACGGCGCTAAGGCACAGTCGGCCGATCAGGAGGACTTTCTCGCGCTGATCCACGAGTATCAACGGTGGCTTCTGAAGATCTGCTGGGCATACACGCGCAGTTACCATGATCATGATGATCTGTTTCAGGAGATCGTCGGTCGATTGTGGGCCGCGTTCGGGAACTATGATCGCAACCGAAAGTTCTCGACGTGGATGTATCGCGTTGCCTTGAATGTCGCCATCGATTTCCGCCGGGCGCGACATAGGCGGCCAAGCGAAACGCTGCTGTCGGAAAGCGCGTACGACCCGCCTTCGCCGCGCGATGAGTCGAAACAAGAGCAACTCCAGGAATTGCGCGAACTGCTGGAAGGGCTAAATGAGGCCGATCGGGCGGTGCTGCTGTTGTCGCTGGAAGGCAATTCTTATCGCGACATTGCGGAAGTGATCGGCATCAGCGAATCCAATGTCGGGACACGGCTGAACCGGTTGAAGCAGTCACTTCGGCAGACAGTCCTGGACTCCGAAAAGTGATCAAGGGAGAAGAAAGCGATGCAACTTGAAGAACTGCAACGACAATGGCAACGCCTCGACGAAAAACTCGAGCGAACACTCAAGCTGGACGGCGAGATACTCCGTCTGACCGTCACGAAGCCCGCGCGGCGGCGGATGAATCGTTCGGCGGTCTGGCCGGCGCTGGATATTGCTTTCTGCCTGGCGGTCTTACTGGTGACCGGGCCGTTTCTCGGCAAACATTGGCCCGACTGGTCGCTGGTCGGCCCCACTGTCGTCGTGATCATGGCTGCCGTCGCGCTGATGATCGACAGTATTCACCAACTCATCCGCGTATCGGAAATCGATTGGGGCAGCGCGGTGGTTGACATCCAAAGTTCGCTTTCGCGCCTGCACATGGCCAAGATCCGTCAGTTCAAGTGGGTCATCCTATTGTCGCCCCTTGTCTGGTTTTGCGGCTTGATCGTTGGCTTGCAATGGCTGATGGATTGGGCACCCGAACCGCACTTCATTCTCGACAAATTGGATCCCTGGTATGTCGGCGGCAATTATGCGGTTGGCGTGTTGATCATCGTCTTCGGCCATGCCATCGTTCGATTCCTCGCGTCGCGGTTCGGCAATCGCGGCTGGTGGCAACGAGCCGTAGCTGACATTTCGGGAAGCAGCATGAAAAAAACCAGGGAAGAGCTGGAACGCTGGGCCAGTATGAATGACAAAGTGTCGGACACCGCGAGTTGATTGACGGACTACATCAAATCAATTCACATTGCACTAATTACTCGCCGTTTGCTCGAATCAACATCATGGGAGACCCAACACGATGTTCGGAATGAAAACCGAAAAGTTGAAAAAGGTGTCAAGTCCCGGACCGAAGTCGAGTAATGCGTACGATGCAAAAAAGTTGGCGCCAAGGCTAATAGTATCACTGCCGGCACCCATGCTGGCGTAGAGCCGGAAGGCGTTGGCGTTGTACATCTCGAGTTGGTCGGTTCCGCCTTGGCCGGTATATTTGAACTGGCCGGTGGTAGTTCCGAGGTAAGTGCCTAACCATATCAGTGAATTGTCGCCAGCGCCTAAATAATAAGTCTGATGGGTGGCGACGCCGGGCCTTCCGATGATGCCGCCAATTGGGCCGACCACGTCATTCCCCGTACCGCCCGTGATCGTCAAGACGGTCACACCAGAAATCGTGCCGACCTTCCATCCGGGGGCAAGGCTATAGGTGTTATTTCCGTTTCCCATGGTAAACGCCGCCGGGCCACCAATGACGGCGCTGCCCAGAAGGCCAATATTGTCAATGCCGTTAGCCCCTATCGTCGTGTAGAAGCCCGTCACGAATCCTCCGAGAATGAACTCATTGAAGCCGGCTCCGGCACCTCCGATGAGAAGCACATTACCGGGTAGAATGCCGAGGGGATTGATTGTTCCGTGAATGTACGTGCCGTCGGTGGCGCTGCTGCCAACGTAAGTCACTCCGCCGTTCACTACGGTCAGCGGGTCAATGACCAGCACGCCATTTTGAGCGGGCGCGATGTTATTGACCAAAAGCGCACCCAACGAAAACAAGTGGGTGTTCTGAACAGCTAACATGCCGGTGATGGTGTTACCGACGCCGCCAACATCGTCAATGCCGACGATGGCGTCGTTCACATTGATGGCTTGGACATTGGAATCGGAAAGCTCAAACACGTCGCCGGGCAAGGAACTGATGGCGGAGTTGATGAAGGTCGCCGCTGTCACGTTCATGGCGAAGATAAACATCTTGTCGTTGCCGTTGTTGCTGCCGACGTTAGGGCCGCCATTCATTTGTACCCGCCCGATGGTGGGCCGGTTATTATTTCGCGAGCGAATCACGAGAAGGTCATCGCCGTTGTTAGTAGTAATCGAACAGTTGCCCAAAAGGCCCGCATCGACATTCACAATGACCGTGTCGGGCAAAACGCTCCCCAAGGTGCCCGGTTTGATGTCGATCCAACTCGACACGGCAAGACCACTGGCAACGAGCACGGTCAAAGGAGGAGGAGGGGTGGTTCCCTCGATACTGTCCACCAACGTCGTGAGAGCTGTCTGGTTGGTTGCAACAAGACTCCCGGGAGTCTCGTAAACGTTTACAGTCCCGTTTGGCTGTTGAGAGACCAGAATCGTCTCTGAGCCGGCAGTACCAACCACTGTCAGTGTAAAATTGGTGGGGTCGTACGCGAAAGTCACCGGCGTCAGTCGATTTTCGAGCGCCAATAGGTTGAGCTTCACGTTGCGAATCTTGCGCATGTGGTATCTCGTGACGTTTCGGTTGTGATCTTTGTGACTTGTACTTTGTATCAGATTGGATTCGGACATACTAGCCACCTCACCGGAATCGACCTGATGGCACAGTACACTGGCCGACACCGCGGGAAGGCGCCCTGACAAAAACCGGGGAAGAACTGCAACGATGGGCCAGTTTAAATGACAGGGTGTCGAATTTCGCGGATTGATGGATGGAGTACTTCAAATCAACTCACAATGTCCGCGATTACCCCGCAATTCACAATGTCCCCGATTACCCCGATTACCCGTTAGATAGCCACTTCAACGTAGTCGGAAAGTTGGACGCCATCAATTGCAT
>JANLTA010000625.1:0-3555 GCA_031362705.1 Gemmataceae bacterium
GTGGCCACCGACTCGTTGAGTCCGTCAGCGAGGCCATCGAGAATGCGGTCCAGGCGGTTGATCTGATCGCTCAGATTGGGCCGACGCTGACCATTCAATACCACGGTCATGATGAGTTCCTTTGCTGGTTCGAGGTATACCGTCACGTTCGACCAAGGCACCAGGCTCCGCCGACTCACCCAGGTTTGCCTGGGGCTTACGGGCAAGCAGGGATCAATGATCGAAGACGGGTTGGAAGATTTGGGGTTAGCGAGCCGCTTGAGTTGGCGGCGCGAGCAGGAGATATTCCAAGGCGGCCACACCGCCGAGAGGCAGCCAGTGACCGAATCTCCAGGATTTGAGTCGAAGCAACGTTCGAGTCGCGAAACGAATGACCCGACTTACGAGTCCCCAATCTTGTGTGGAGCGCGATGATCGCATGTCGGCATCGCGATCACCGGGGTAGCGGTGATCGTAGTCATCGTCTTCATAGGGGTCGTACGATTCGTCATATTGCCAGTTACCGCGGCCCGAGGACGTGGGCCTGCGTTGCGGAATCAGCCGCATCGCGAGCCGAATGGCTTCGGAAACGGCATCTGCCACGGTCGTGCCCACAATGCGTGCGACTGTATCGCGAATCTGCCGGCCGAGTTGTTCGAACCGGCCCAACAGTAAGTCCATCTGGTCCACGATAAAACGTTCTGCCGGTCCCGGGGGTGTTTGATCATTGCTCATTTTGAGCCTTTGTTCTGAGTTAGTGGACGAGTTCGGGCAATCCGCGCAGCGAATCCATGGCCGAGCGAAGGACACGGCTCTGCCGACGTTGATGTTTCAGATGGGCTACCAACCGACCCATGCGGGCATCGGCGTCGCGGAGCAGCGTACGAACGGATTCCGCTTCGGTCAGCGGATCGGCTGCTGCGCCATTGGTCGTGCCATTGGCATGACCGTTGTCAGACGGTTCTGGTTTGCCATTGCGTTCGGCCATGGGTGTTTTCTCCAAAGGGGGTTGAGGCGACGGTACCGGTGGCTTGATGTGATCGCTGGGTGTCAGAGGCATGAACACGAACTGTCGGTGTTCTTCGTGAAAGACGGCCGGTACCGAGGGCGTGACAATGTGGAGTTCTCGGAAACCGAGTCGCAATGCTCGTAGCAGAACACGGCGATCACAATTGAAACGGATGGCCGGACCGGTCGACGTCGCTCCCGGCAAAGGCACGGCTACGTCGCCCGCTTGAATCGCAACGGTCGGCCCGATCACGAGGTCCACGGGCAGTGAATCCTCATCAACAACCGGAAAGCGCGGCAGTTGTTGGCGAAGCACGTCGCAGTCCGCATGCGTGAATTGGATTCGATTCTGCACCCGATTGGCCCTCGGCGTGACGTCGGCGTATGCCGGGTAACGACCGTCCTTGTCGATCGGCGTGACGATGGTCCAGGGACCGCTGGTCAGAGCCAGTTGCGTCTCCGTCCGTCCAATGGCCACCGGTTCATCGCGAAGCTCGCGACATGTCCAGAGAGCAAATGCCCGCACCAATACCGGTTCCTTCCACGGAAACGGCCAGCGATCCTGGATCAACAGTTCACGGCTGTTGGTCGCGACCACTCGACCGGTCTTGCCATCGAGCAGCAGATTCTGCATGGCATAGCGCGTCGCTTGTTTCGACGTCAATGGCTGAGCTGTCGCCAGGGCGTTGAGTAGCGATGGATCCACGGACATCAGTTCTCTGGGCACGTTCGGGAACCCTGGAACCGCTGCCGATGTCGCCGCCGGGAAGTGACGTTGCTGGCCGACGCCACTGTCTTCCCACGCCGCGGCGACCTGACCGCCTTCGACAGTTGTGAAAGTGACGTCGCCCTTAGAACCGGCGATTGCGTCCAGGGCGTCGGCGTTCAGAGTCAGCGACTCCGTTAGGCCGCGGCTTGGCACGATGAGTCGGATGGTCAACTCCGGTGTGACCACCTCCAGACCTCGGCTCCGCGAGCCGGAACGGATGGTGACAACCGGTGTGACGATCGAACGACACCAGTTCTTACGCAGCACGGTCCGGAATCGCGCAATAGCCGCGCGCGGCAATGCGATCATGGGTCAACTCCTATTTCGAGGAAGGGTGTGTTCGAAGCCGTTGGCGTTAACGAGTCGGTTCATGGACCGTCAGTTCGGCGGCCAGCAAGTTGAGAGTTTGGTCGGCAACCACGGGGAGGCCACGCAGCCAACGGGCGAATTGCGCGACCATCAGTCCGGCCGCGATCGAGGCAGAGTAAATCGTGGACCGCGAAGTGCACGTGCCGACATAAGCGTCGGCCCCATCGAACAGCGTCGATGGGTAATGAGTGTCGATCGCCGGCCGATCCGACGCCAGCACCCGCACCACTTCGGCGGCCATGCGTCCGTCAACGATGAACGGAACCAGGTTCCGCACCGCATTCCAGAGCGTTCGCCGAGTGGCAATGGCGTCGACACAGAGGAAGATTGCCGGCTCGAGCATGTCCTTCAGACTTCGTGCGGTCGCCCGACTGAATCTCGTGGGTTGAACGTTTACTTGCAGATCCGGCCGCAATTGTCGACACCATGCCGCCGTAGCAACGACCTTGGCATCACCCAGGTCGTTGGGTGAATAGCCCTGGGGCGCCAGGTTTTCGATGGCGACTGCATCATCGTCGAATAAGTGCAACTGCGCGACACCGACAGCGGCCAGCTGCCAGGCGACTTGCCGTCCCACCGCGCCAACACCGATCACGATCGGTGTCACCGCGGCCAGGCGCTCAGGCGGTACCAGCGACCGCTGGCGGATATCACGATCCGACATCAATTCGGCCATGCGGCCTCCTCCAGGTGATTGGGGTTCCAACCGTCGAAAGCCGTAAAGGCACTCCCGTCGAATTGATTCAAACCCATGCCGACAACGCTCAAGGCGTCGGCCGGCTGAGTTATCGCTTCGATCAGGGGCAATTGAACATGGGCGGCGTACTCGTTATGCCAATCGTCGAACATCATGTCCAAGCGCGTCGATGGACATGCCAGATCTTCCGGGCAGCGCGACCAGTCAACGCGTACTCCCAATGGAACGTTCGCTCCGGGACCGGCGGCGAACTTCAAGCGGGCATAAGTATTACCGGTCCGACTGACGATCGCCATGATCGACCAATCGCAAGCGCCGAAGGCCGAGTGAAACGTATCCTCGTCGGTCATGCTGGGCGTCGCCGAGGAACCGGGATGGGTATGCACCCACAGCCGGGCAAACCGATCGGGCGTCAGACCTCTATCGATGTTCCGATCGAAGAAGTCAGCGACCGCTTCGTCGGAAAACCGAACCGACACCATGGTCACTTCCTGCGGCAGGGTCAGGAAGTCGGTGACGTACAATGGTCGTCCTGGCGCGGTCAGACCGAAGCCGCCGACTTCGGTGTCACCGGCATGGCAGAACCACATCAGCTTGAGCCACGCTCGTGGGGCAAAAGTCAGTCGAGGCCGGAGCCTCAGTCGTGGCCGGCAAAGTCGTCGTTGCATCGTTAGTCTCCTCAAGGGGTTCATCTTCATCTTCCAGTTGGGCGGCGCAATCCGGGCAGAGTTGC
>JANLTA010000009.1:0-1811 GCA_031362705.1 Gemmataceae bacterium
TGTTCTTTTGGATGTCGGCCTGGGGAAAGCCATACGGCTTGAGGCAGCGCTCGCAGGTGATCGAGTAGTCGACGGCGGTTAGGCTGTGCCAGTTCTTCGCCTGGCAATGGGGGCACGGCGTTTCAAGGCCAAGCCGGATGACATTGCGCTTGGTGAAAGCCTCAAGGCTAAGTCCGGCCAACTTCCGCTTCTCAACGCGCTTCGCCACAAGCGATTGCCAATCTTGAAGCGGCGCCGATCGGCGATCGAAAACCTCCTCAATCTCCTCGTCGCCCTCGCCTCTCCGGCGGCGGATGCCCCCTGCCATCTTGTTCAGGAGCTTTAAGGTTTCAACGTCGGCGAGAAGGTGCACCCCCCAGAGCCCGCCAAGATGTTCGAGTACCTGTTTGGCGACATGGCCGGCGTCAGAGAGCCGAGCCTCGACACCGTATCCTTTAAGAGAACCGACGATCGCTTCCTCGTGAGTATGGAGCTGAATCGTTTCCGTTGAGTCGCGATATTGTTGGGGAAAGACCCAGCCTTCGGTTCCGATCGAGACGGGCTCGCCCATGTAATCTAGTCGCGGCCACTTCGTGTCGAATGTGTTGAACGGAAACACCGTGGCTATGCCGTCGTGGCGGAATGACGCCACACTGACGGCATTGACCCAGCGGAGGTGTTGGCCCCCGTAGCGCTCGGGAAAGTCTGGAGACAGCGCATCAAATCGAGCGGTCGGCGGCTTGCCCTGCTCAACGGTAAGCGTCAGGCGACGCTCTTTGGCAGTTACCTGCACGCGCGCGTCGCGATGCACGCGGTCTTCGGTGTGGCGAACCCACACGCTTGTGCGCCAAAGCTTGACCGATAGGGCACCCTGCGGAACGCCCGGTCGGAGCAGCTCTATAGCGGCGTTACGGCGTATTTCGCCGATTGATCGTCCGAACTCGACGGTGGCGTGATGCATAACACCGTTTGGATTGCCCTGAACTGGTCGGTGTTGCGCAATCAGGACCTTACGAACTTCGTCCGCCAGCTCTGGAAGCCAGTCTATCGGCACGGGGAGAACGGGATTGGGTTCGAGTCTGAGATTCCACAGGTCGATCAGATCCGTTGCTTTGCGTGGGTCAAAGACAAAGGCAACGAGATCGTGATGCCAGAATCGCTGGGCATCCAGCCCAAATCGCGTGACTCGTAATGGCGTTTCACCGCCGCCGCTAAATACCTTCAGCCACGTTTCGGCATTTGCCGACACTTTTTCCGGCACGAACACATCCTGATAGCTCTTGCCTATGTAGCCGGCCGGTTTCTCGGTCGGGTACACGCCAAAAACTGCCTCAGCGACAGCCGAACTTCTTTCAGGACGAACGAGATAGGCCGGCCGCTTGTCGCGCAACTGAAAGCGTTGCTCGGTTTCGTAGATGTGCCTGAGAGCATCGACGATCCCTAGACCAAGGGTGGGCTCCGACCAGTCACGGTGATCGAGCTTGGCCAGAAAACGATTGAGCGAAATGACACTTGAGCGGAGGGTGTGTCCCTCTCGAAGCGCCTGCAGCCCAATTGCTTCGAGAAGGCCCTCCTCCGCTTCGACAAACGCATCTGGCTCGAAGAACTCTATATAGCCGCGCGCGACGGCAAAACCCTTGATGCGTTCCGGGTGCGTCGGTCGCCACTCGGGAGGCGGCGATCGAAAGACGGGAATGATGGGATTGTAGACGCCGCCCCACAAGCTTGTGCAAACGCGCATAAAGCGTCGGATCGATGTGAGATCGTTCGGTCGCACCAAGAGCGCGATCCGAGCTGGGCGCATGCGGACGGTTGCGGATAAATCAGTCATC
>JANLTA010000654.1:0-9470 GCA_031362705.1 Gemmataceae bacterium
CCAAGTCAACGATCGGTTCCAGCAGCACCGGCTTGGCTGCGAGAATGGCTTTCTTGAAGGCATTGCGGCCCGCAGTCTTGAACGCCGCTTCCGAGCTATCGACGGGGTGGTCCTTGCCGAAGAAAATTTCGACGGCCACATCCTGCACGCGATAACCTGCTAGTGCCCCGCGATCCAGCACTTCGCGACAGCCCTTTTCGACGGCGGGGATGAACTGATTGGGAATAGAGCCGCCGACAATGTGGTCAATGAACGCGAAGTTGTACGTCGGGTCGTAGTGACACGAGCGCATCTTCTCGAATCTCGACTTGTTGGCAAATTGTTCTTCGAGATCGGCCTGGCTGTGAATCTCGCGCGACAGCGGGTGAATGCGCATATGCACTTCGCCGAATTGGCCGCGTCCGCCGGACTGCTTGCGGTGCCTATGGTCGGCCCCCGCCGACGCGAGGATTGTCTCGCGGTACGGCACCTTGGGTTCATGCGTAATCACTTCGAGATCGAAGCGCTTTTTCATGCGGGCCTGAATCACGTCCAGATGCAGTTGGCTGATGCCTGTGACGACCAGCTCATGCGTCTGCTGGTCGCGACTCATGTGGAAGGTCGGGTCTTCCTCGGCGATCTTGTGCAGGCTCGTCGAAATCTTCTGCTCGTCGCCCCGCGCCTTGGGTTCACACGCCAAGCCAAACATGGGATCGGGATAACGCGGCAAAGGCAATGCCGGCACGTTCGCTGAACTGCCCAGCGTGTCACCGATGTGCAGGTCTTCAATCTTTGTGACGACGACGATTTCGCCTGGCCCGGCCTCGTTTTCGGTCGAGTGTTCCTTGCCCTGCATCCGCAACAGCGCGCCGAGGTGGGCCGACTTATGTGTGCGCTGATTGTAAATCGTCGCGTGGTCCTTGAGCTTGCCTGAGTAAATGCGGATGAAGCTCATATGGCCGACGAACTTGTCGAAGACGGTCTTGAACACTTGCCCGACGAACTCGGCGTTTTCGTCGGGTGGCAGTTCCTTTTCGCCTTCCGGTGTGACGGCGACATGCTTGACTGCATCCGGGGCCGGTGCGTACTTGGCAATAGCATCAAGCAGTTCTTTGACGCCGATGTCCTTCTTTCCGGCCGCGAACAGGACCGGAATGCACGAGCCATTGGCCACCGCTTTCGGCAATGCACTGAGCAGTTCTTCGTTGCTCAGATCGCCATCGGCCAGGTATTTTTCCAGCAGCGCGTCGTCACTTTCGGCCACCGCGTCAATAAGCTCGCCGCGTGCTTTGCCGAGATCGATCGGGCAATCCGTCGCCGGCTTGTCGCTGAGTACACTGACCACGCTGGTGAATTTCGGCCCAATACCGACTGGTGCATTGAACGCTACGGCCACTTTGCCGAAGGTCTGCTTGATCGCCTCCAGCATTTCCTGGAACTTGATGTTGTCCGAATCCAGCTTGTTAACCACGAGAAAGCGGGCCAAGCCGCGCTGCCCCGCTTCGCGAAACATGCGCCGGGAATTAACTTCAACCCCGTGCGCCGCGTTGATGACGATTACGGCAGTTTCCACGGCATTGAGCGCGCCGAGCGCCGCACCGATGAAGTCGGGGTAACCAGGTGCGTCAAGTATTTCGAGATAGTTGCCTTCGTAGGTGCAATTGAGAAAACTGGAATCGATGGAGAAGTGCCGCTTGTGTTCCTCGTCGTCGAAGTCAGATACGCTGGTGCCATCATCGACGCTGCCACGGCGCGGGACCGCCCCCGCTTTGAACAGCAGGGAATCGACCAGCGTGGTCTTTCCCGCCGCACCGTGGCCCACTACTGCCAGGTTGCGAATGACTCCGACCGCGTGTTTGCTCATACCAGGTCTCCCGGGTGTCGGTCTCGTGAAGAACGTGAGTGCCGGTGACTATTGTGCCGCTCCGCCAACGAAAAGCAACGGGCGGTACACGCCGTCATTCCGCGACCACGCCGCGAATGCGGCCGAGCAACCAACACAATACAAATAGCACCACACCCCCGCCACCGACGAGCCACGGCATGATTTGACCGTTGAACAACAACACGGCAATATTTGGCCCGAGCCAATGCCAGATGCACACGACCAGAATTGAACCGGCGGCCAGGCCCGGACCGAACGGCAACGAGTCGTCGCGGAAGATCAGCACGGAAACCACGGCGATGCCAATGGCACAAATCGCCCCGGCGAAAAAGCCGACCACAACGGCCTGCCATCCCAAGAACGCACCTACGAGCATCATCAAGTCGGCATCGCCGAGACCAAGGGCTTCACGTCGCAAGCCACGCGATGCCAGAAATCGCACGGCCCGCAGTAGCCATGTGCCGGTCAATAAGCCGATGACGCTGTTGGCAACGCCTGAAAGCACCGTGCCATGCGGCAGCCAAGTCCATGCCGGTCCCCAATACGGCCACAGTTGCGTACCCGTGGCCACTTTCGCGGGTGGCAGCAACAACCACCACGGACCATTGCCGACCGGCACTTGATTCATCTGCTCCGGCCACGGCCAGGCAATGAAAAACGAGAATAACACGCCGACGATGGTGCCGCCCACAGTCACCGATAACGGAATTTCACGCGATTGAATGTCGCACGCCGCTGCCACGATCAGGAATGCAGTCAATGTCCAACGATGGATCATTACAATCCACAGTTGCCACGGGATCATGCCGTTGCGAATTTCCCAAACATGTTGTCGAATGAAATCGCTGTCGCGGACGTTGCCAAATACTTCGAGCCAAAACAGCCCGGCAAACACGATGGCCGTGAACAGTTCAACCAGAAAATAGCGAGCCGAGAAGCTCGCGCCGCACTTCCGACAGCGCCCGCGTAGCAACCAGTAACTGATCAGTGGAAGATTGTCGTACCAACGAATGGGTTGCAGGCAAGCACCGCAGCGCGAGCCGAGCGGCCAGAGGATGCTCTTCTCCAGCGGAATGCGGGCAATGCACACGTTCAACATGCTGCCGATGGCCGCGCCGATGAGAAACGCAAACGTTGTCCAGATGATGGCCGGGAGATCGTTCAAGAGAAAGAACATCCGGCGAGAATAGCGGAAACCACCTCATTCGGGGATAGGTCTGTCGTGTCCACAATCAAATTGGCGACCTCACGGTAAAGCGGCTCGCGCTCGCGAAGCACAGTTTCCATCTCAACCAGGCCGCCCGTTGCCGTGAGATTGGGCCGGCGGGTCGCCGTGGCTGGATCCGCCGTAATTCGTTGATACATCACCGCGGAAGTGGCGGTGAGCCAGACGACAAGTCCGTGTTTCGTGAGCAAATCGCGATTGGCCTTTGCCAGAACAATGCCGCCGCCGGTGGCAATCACTTTCGTAGATGAAGTCGCTAACCGAACCAACGCCTCCGCTTCAAAGTCGCGAAACGCTGATTCACCGGACGCACTGAAAATGGTCGCGATCGACTGCCCGGTCGCGCGGACGACTTCTTCATCGACATCGGCAAACTGCCAGCCACGCTTGTCCGCCAACAATTGCCCGACCGTAGTTTTTCCCGCGCCACGGCCGCCAACGAGAAAGATCCGATTCATAAATACAATTGTGTTGTTTTCCCGGCGAGCGTCGATGCGCCAGCTCGACGCGGAGTCTATTGTGGCGAGAAATCCGAAAACACTTCGAGCTTACGCTTCTACGCTCGCCTATCTTGATCCTATCACCATTTCTCCGATAACTTGAACTGCGGACGCCCAATCGCCATGAAGGAATAGACGCATGATTCGTATTGCGGCAATTGCGTGGACCGTGTTCTTTGTCAACTCTGCTTTACCTGCCGATCCCGTGTTGCAGGCGGCCTCGGCATTTTATGATGGTGTGCGAATCGAGAAGCTGCCGAACGGTTTGCAAGTGGTGTTAAAGCCGGTGCCGGGTGCCACGACGGTCACGACGTTCCTGGCCTTTAAGGTGGGAGCGGCCGATGAAGACTTGGCGGCCACTGGTTTGTCGCATTATCTCGAGCATCTCATGTTCAAGGGCACGGAAAAGCTCATGCCCGGTGACATTGATCGCATGACGCTCCGCAACGGCGGTCGCAATAATGCCTGGACCAGCGAAGACCTGACGACGTACCACTTCGACTTCGCGGCCGACCGCTGGGAAGCCGTGTTGGACATCGAAGCCGACCGCATGCGCAATCTGCGCATCGACACCAAGCATGAGTTTCAGCAGGAAAAGGGCGCGGTCATCGCGGAGCTGGACCGGAATGAAGATAGCCCATTTGATCTTGAGCATAAGACCATCTTGCCGCGCCTGTTCGGTAAGGACGGGCCGTACGGTCATCCGGTGATCGGCGAGCGGCCGCACGTGCGCGGGGCCGAGGCCGATGTCATCAAGTCTTATTACGACAGGTGGTATCACCCCAACAATGCAGTCTTCGTCGTCTGCGGTGGATTCGATCCCGCAAAAACGATGGGGTTGATTCAAGCCAAACTCGGGCCGATCCCAGTGGGAAAGTTACCCGACCGCAAGACAGCAACACCCGTCAAACGAACCGAACCCATTGCATACGAGTTCCCTTCCAAATTCGAGTCGCCGCGATTGTTGATGGGCTACAACACCGTCGCCATTGAACACGTCGATGAGCCTGCTCTGACGTTATTGGCCACGGCGCTGAGCGGTGGCCGCACCGGGCGACTTTATCAAACGCTGATCGAAGACAAGCAGATGGCCTCTTCAGCACGGGCGTATCACTCACCGGGCCGGTACCCGGGTTGGTTCGGTATTGAAATCGAGATGTTACCGGGGCAAACTCACGTAGGCACCGAAGCGATTGTCCTCGCCGAGATTGCCAAGCTGGTAGCGACACCACTATCCGATGCCGATCTCGCGCGAGTCAAACGCCAGATATTGGCCAGTGAAGTGTTTTCTAAGGAAGGTATCCATGCCTTAGCCGAAGACTTGGCTGTCAGCGTTTCCTTACGTGGCCTGGACGCGCACAAGAAGTCATTGGGCAAAGTTGCTGCAGTTACCGCGGCCGATGTTCAGCGTGTGGCCAAGGCGTACTTGGATCCCAAGACCCGAGTGACGATTGCCTCAAAGCCCAAGGAAGAAGGCGCGGGCGGGACGGGTGAAAAGCCACCGGCGCGACGTCAAGCAGATAAAGCTGGATCTGTCGGCGGCTATGACCTGACCAAAACGCAAAAAGTGACACTGCCGAACGGCATAACCCTGCTGCTCCTCGAAAACCATCGCCTGCCAGTCGTTGCGGCACAAGCATTCATTCGCAGCGTACGCATGAGCGAACCTGAGGAGTTGGCCGGCATCGCCAGCCTCACCGGCAGCATGCTCGACGAAGGCACAACGACGCGAACTGGCCGTGAGATTGCATCGGCCATTGAAAGTGTCGGGGGCGAAATGTCGTTGAGTCCGTCCGGAGGCAGCGTCCGCGTCCTGTCCGGCGATCTTGAACTGGGGCTCGGATTGTTGTTCGATTGCCTCATCAATCCCCAATTCCCGGCTCCGGCCTTTGCGCGGCTCAAGGCGCAATCGGTCGCGGCGCTTGACGAGGCCATGCAGCAACCGGATTCCAAGGCTCAGATGCTCTTTCAGTCGCTGGTGTATGGCGACCACCCGCTTGGCCGGCCAGCCTTGGGTAAACGCGAGACTTTAAAGAGCCTTCGGGTTGACAATTGCCGGCAGTTTCACAAGGCGAACTTCGTGCCGAACCGGACGGTGCTCGCCGTGGTCGGTGATTTCGACCCCGCGTCGGTCCGGGCAACGATTGAGAAGCTCACCGCCGAATGGAAGCCGAATGACACGAAAGTGCCGACGCCGCCGCAATTACCGAAAGTTGACAAACTGACGGAGCGAATTGTATCGCAGGCCGACGCGGCCCAGTTGTATTTCTACCTTGGCCATTCCGGAATTCGCCGCGCTGACCCGGACTACTACACGCTCCTCGTCATGGATTACGTGCTTGGCACTGGTCCGGGTTTCACGGATCGGCTATCTGCCAAGTTGCGCGATCGGCAGGGCCTTGCTTACACCGTTTCAGCAAGCATCACCGGAGCGGCTGGCGAGGAACCAGGCGCTTTCGTCGGCTTCATCGGTACATATCCCGACAAGTTGGGTGAAGTAAAGGCAAGTTTCATCGAAGAGTTTCGCCGTATCCGTGACGAGCTGGCCAAGGATACTGAAGTCGAAGACGCCAAGCGGTATCTTCTCGGTAGCATACCGTTCCGCGTCACTACGTCCGATCAAGTGGCCGAGCAATTGCTGCAAATCGAGCGGTTTCACCTGGGTTTCAGCTATCTTGATGAGTTTCGCAAGCGCATTAGCGCCGTGACGCCTGCGGACGTGCAGGCTGCAGCGCGGAAACATCTCGACCCGGAAAAACTGATCCTGGTCGCCGTGGGCGCGGTGGATGACAAGGGCCAGCCACTCCCGGAAAAAAAGCCGTAGAATACGAACATGAACAATCGATTAGTCCGCATTGGCTTGCCGCTGGCCATCGTGGTGGCGCTCGTGTTCGGCGTCACCTACATGTCGCAGATCACGCCGGCGCCTCCCGCGCCGAAGCCAATTCCCGGCAGTAATAAGTCAGAACACCGGACGCTGATCGTACCAAACGAAAAGGCATCGTGGGATGGCGATGAGCCGCCGGAGATGCCGGCCTATGCCCGCTACGCAAAAGAGATGGAGCAGCGAGTTGAAGGGCACTACGACTTCTGGGTGGCAAACGTTCACGACGCATCGGCATCCGTCGCATTGAAATCTAAGAGTTGCAAATGTGCGGATGTGCAACTCGGCGTGGTGCCTGCGGACGCCGTTGCCGCGTTTCTTGCCGAGCAATCGCCATCCATTACAGGCAAGGTCGAACGGGCGGCCGTAGAGAAACTGTTGACCACTGCTGCGAAGAACCAAGCATTGACGAAGAACGTCGAGTGGAAGCCGTTGCAGGAGTTCGATTCGGCGATGCAGGTTCCGGCGGCCGATGCCAAGACGGGGTTGCGTTTGGCCATTGTACGGCTGGTGTTTCATCCGAAGGACCCCGGCCACCTCATGATCGTGGCCGAGGTGAATCATGTCGTGTCCGGTGGTTCCGTCGTGCAATCCCGATTCGAAGTTCCGGTGGCTATGGTGCCGCCAGTCATGATGTATCCTGAGACGGCCAACATCGGTGAAATCAATTCAGGCGACCAGCGGAAGATGGAGTTCGTGCTGTGGTCCGCGACGCGCGATTCATTCCCGCTCAAGTTACCCGACCTGCCGGAAGATCCGACCTTTGTGTTCGGCGAGCCGGTCAAGCTGGATGGCTCGGCCGTCATCGCCGAATTGATCCGCATGAAGGCGAATCGCCCTGGCAGTAAGCCGCGCTCGGGCTACAAGGTATCGCTGACGATCCATGAAAGCCTGAACGACAAGCTACTCGAACTCGGGCCGCTATCGCGCCGGCTGATGTTTAACCCATCAACAGAATATGAAACTGTCTGCGAAACCAAGGGCACGGTGCGTGGCGATGTCCAACTCATCGACGCCAACGGAGCTAACGCCGACCGCATCCGGCTTGGAGAGTTCGAAGCGGATCGCCCGACATCAAAGACATACATTTTGAAAGCTTCCTCGCCGGGGATGCAGTTCCGAGTCGTGTCATGGACGCCTGCCGCGATTATCCCCAAGCTGGAAGTGAAATCCGCAGCCGCTCAGTTGTGGCAACTCAAAGTGGACGTTCCTCCCAATTCTATTGCAGGGCCATTGCCCTATGGCAGTTCAATTGTGCTGGAAACAGTCGGGAAAAAAGCACGCCGTGTGCGCGTACCTGTGGAAGGCAATGCAATGATTCGATGATGGTGGAATCTGGTAGTGGCGCAGTTGGTTTTCTTCGTGCTCTTTGTGTCTTTGTGGTTGGTCTTAAGAACTCACCACAAAGACACAAAGGGCGCAAAGGGAAACACAAAGAAGACGATTTCATTTCAGACACGTCTATTTCTCGCGGTGTGTCAAATTGAGACACTATTCGGAATCATCGCCACATCTTCGCCTGAACCGATGCGAAGCGGTCAACTTCCTCTTCGGTGGTATAGAAGTGCCCCGAAATGCGGATGATGCGACCATCCGGCCAATCAGTGACCGGGATTTCGATGCGGGCTTCCCAGAGTCGGCGGCGATTTTCCTCGGCGGGCAAATCGGTCGGCACCCAAAACGCGGTCATGGAACCATGCATGCGCGGATCTGTCGGAGTCACGAGTCGCAAACCATCGATTCGATTGCGGACGTAGGCCGCCAACTCGTGCTGCCGTTGGCGAATAGCATCGAATCCCCACTGAGCTTGAAAGTCAATCGCTTCTGGAACGGCGAGCCACGGACACAAGTCGCGGGTTCCCTCGAACTCCAGGCGCCGAGTGCGCGGCGTCGATCCGAATTCGTCTGGCTCATCGGGTCGTGTCGTGCCGTCGGATTTGTAACCCCAACTTACGTGCATCGGTTGTAGGCGATCCAGGCTGTTCTTGCCCAGCACCAGAAAGCCAGTGCCGGTCGGCGCGAGCAACCATTTGTGACCATTTCCGGCGTAAAAGTCGCAGTCCAACTCATCAATGGCTAATGGCACCACGCCGGCGGCGTGAGCGCCATCCACCACTGTCATGATGCCGCGTTGTCGTGCGAGGTCGCAAATCTCTTTGGCGGGCACGATCATACCGGTGGCGGCGTATACGTGTGTAAAGAACAATAACTTGGTGCGCGGCGTGATCGCCTTGGCGACGGCATCGACGATTTCATCCGGTGAGCGCGGCATCAGCGGCAATGCAAACGTCTTAAACTCCATGCCACATCGCTCGGCAAAGCGTTCCCAACACCAGTGCATCGCACCATATTCGCGATCAGATGTGAGAATCTCGCCGCCTTCGAGACTCATGCCGCTGGCCACCATGTTGACTGCCGACGATACGTTTTGCGCGAAAATCAACCGCGTCGGATCCGTGCCGACAAACTCTGCCAGCCGGCACCGTGCTTCCCACAATAGTGGTGGCGTTTGCCGCAAAATGAAATCCATTGGCTCGGCCGCCTGCAGCTGCCGCAAGTCGCTGACCCGTTCAAAGACTGGTCGCGGGCTGGGACCGAATGAACCCGTGTTCAAGTTGGTCACACTCGGGTCCAGCATCATCGCCGCGCGGGCGGCCTTCCAATCCGGCTGATTCATGACTGCTCCAGGAAACGATCGCGCGGCATGCGCACGTTGGCAATGCTATGGCGCGATTGATTGTTAAGCAGCAAGGCGACGGGAGATTGCCGTTTCGTAGACAGCGGCGGTCATGTGCGCGGTGCGTTCCCAAGTGAAATGTGTTGCGTGGTCGCGGTTCCCACGGCGAAGGTCATGCAACCAATCGTCGTCTGTCGCGGCGATGCTTAGGGCGTCACGCCAACCCGCGAAATCGTCGGCGGCAATGAAATGAGCGTGAGTAGCAACAGCGCGCGAGCGAAAGACTTCATGAATTCACCGGATGTGCAGGTTGTGGCCAA
>JANLTA010000661.1:0-9722 GCA_031362705.1 Gemmataceae bacterium
CGCAAATCCTACGGCCCCGGCGACGAAGTGGTGGCCGCCTGCAACGCGGCCCGCGTCAGCGGACCGCTCGCGAATCAACCAGTGCTCGCATCGGCCCAAGTCGATGGCGTGACACTCCCGGTTGAAGCTGCCAAGACCACAGACGCGAAGGGTGCCGTATTGGTGAAGTTCCGCTTGCCCGCGCAGATCGAGCGCGGCGCCGCAAGTGTCACGGTTGCATTCACGGATGGCGGCGCACAGGAGACGTTGGTCAAGCCGGTGCCGGTTGTGTTGAAGAAACTCATCGTCGAGTTCTACCCCGAAGGCGGCGATTTGATCGCCGGCGTTCCCAATCGCGTGTATGTGCAGGCCCGCACACCTTTGGGCAAACCCGCCGAGATGCGTGGCCGGGTCGTGGATGACAAGGGTGCAATTGTCGCCGACGTGACAACATTGAGCGATGATGTGGAACCGGGCATCAACCAAGGCCAAGCGCGATTCACAATTACGCCGCTTTCGGACGCCAAGTATAGACTCATCGTTGATAAGCCGGATGGCATAACTTCAGAACATATGTTGCCCGGTGCGAAACCAACCGGCGTTGTCCTGAACACCGGCACCGGCGTGACCACGGATCGCGATCCATTGTCACTGAACATCGCCAATGCCGGACCAAGCCGCAAGTTGGTCGTCGGCGCGTATGCCCGCGGACGCTTGCTCGACCATCAGCGACTTACGTTCGCACCGAATCAGAATCAGGCGATCACGTTGCAAGCCACACCGGGTTTTGGCGGCATCACACGTGTGACCGTGTTCGAGGAAACCGGCGATGGTCCATCGCGGCAACTCGTTCCCTTGGCCGAGCGACTTGTGTTCCGACAATTGACGAAGAAAGTCGAACTCGGCGTCGCCGCTGACAAAGTCGCTTACGCGCCCGGCGACAAGGCATCGATCAAGATCACGGCGAAAGACGAGACGGGCAAAGCAATCCCGGCCGTGGCCATGCTGGGTGTTGTGAATCAATCCGTCGTGGTCATGGCCGATGAGAAATCGTTCCGCTCGATGCCCACGCACTTCCTGCTCACTGGCGAAGTGGAAAAGGCTGAAGACCTGGAACATATCGATGTACTGCTCGGCACGCACGCCAAAGCCGCCACCGCGCTCGACCTGCTGCTCGGCGTGCAGGGCTGGCGCCGCTTTGTCGAGCAAGGTCCGGAAATGCCGGGCGTCGATCAGGCAGAGAAGATTGCCATCGTTGCCGCGCCGAAGATGCAAACTGATTCGTTCCAGACTGCAACGAAGACAGTGGCAGATGAAAAGCGGCCGGAGTTCCGGAAGGCACAATCTGGTGTTGAGGAAGCGAATGTCGAATTGCAAGCGGCGATGGCCGCCCCGGCCGATGTCACCGAAAGAAACGAACAGTTTCGCCGCGCTGCTGTTACCGCCGTGCGGGCGCTGATCGAGAACTACGACTACGCCGCCGCTTGCCGTGAGTGGTTGAAATCTGGTCTGGCATTCACCGGTATCATGGCCGGCATCGTGGCATTGGTTGGGTTCGTTGGGAACGTTTTGCGGCGAACCGGCTGGTTCATTGGCTCTGCGGCCGCCATGACTTGCGCTACCGCTGCGGGAATCGGGTGGGCTTTACTGAGTTTGGAATTGGATGCTAAGCGGCCGATTGAGAACCTCGTGGCGACATCCGCACCCGTTAATCATCCGGACAATCCATCGGTTGTCGTTGCCGAAAACGATCCAAAGAATTACTGGTTCCTCACCGTCAACAACAACTGGGAGTATTTCAACCCGACCAACGAGACGTTGGGTCAATTGGTCCGTGGTCGCGAACTGCAAGACGCGCAATTACGTACGATGCTCACCGCGACCTTGAGCAAACGCGACAACGACGATAGCGATCGCCAGGTCAAAGAAGTATTTGAAGCCGTCGGCAGTGTGATCATAGCGAAAGAAGCACAGGCCCTCGCCACAGGGATTGAACGCGAACTCGCACGTGGGGCTCGGTTAGCCAGAGAAACTCAAGATCTGGGCTTCGGCGACGGTGCACGGGGATTTGCCGGCAACGCAGCCAAGCCTGGCTTTGTAGACGACTATTTAGCCCCTCCAAAACTGGTGTCGCCGCCAGCCCCCACCGCGATGCCGCCAGCCGATATCGCTGCGGCACCGGCTGCCGCTCCGGTTGAAAAGAAAGCGGATCCTGTCGTTGCCGCTCCTAAGTCCGCTGCGGATACGAGTGGTATTTACAAGGGTACGGCGAGCGGTGCAGGTCGCGGCGGCGCACCTGGCCGTGCTGCGGAAGGTCGGGATCTGACATCCGTGGAAAAGAAACTAACCGCCAGGGCCGCCGATCCGGCGCTGCGGGAACAAGATGTCGCGAAGAAAGAAGTCGGCCTCGTCATCAACAAACAGCTGCCCGAGCAGAATGTGAATCGTGTGACTGATGAACTACGTCGCCGATTGAATGACGATGGCAAAGCGAAAGACGACAGGGTTCTTGCTATCGATGCATTGGTGCCTAGTCAGTATTATCAGCCCGCCGGCCAGGTCAATGATTTTTCTCCTCGGGAATTCATGTTAGGAATTCACGGTGGCTTCCTCGGTTACGGCGATTTCAAAACGGGGCGATCGATGCAACCCTTTTTGATCCGCGAATACGCTCACATCCACAAGCCAGCTTCCGACGGCATTCGCGAGGATTTCGCCGAGACGGTCCTCTGGCATCCCGCACTCATCGTGCCCGGTGACGGTATCAACGTACAGTTTGATCTTTCCGACTCGGTGAATCGCTATCAGATTCTCGCGGCGGCCCATACGTTGGATGGCCGGCTCGGTGCGGCAAAGAGCGAGTTGACTGCCCGGAAGCCACTGACGGTCGAGCCGAAGTTGCCGGTGGAGATCACGGCCGGCGATCGCATCGATGTGCCGGTGTCTGTGTCGAACGAAACGGATCGGCCGCGCGATGTGAAGTTGTCGCTGGAATCACCTGGGCTGTCACCTGTGGGTGATTTGCCGAGCTTGAATTGGTCGCAACCGGCGAATAGCCGTTCGCGCCATCTGTTTGGTTTCCGCCCGGTACACGTCGAAGGCACGGCCCGTTTGCGTTTGGCACTGGCAGGTGAAGATGCCATCGAAATGAAGCTACCAGTGGTGGCCGAAGGCTTCCCGGTTCAAAGCCAGATCGCCGATGAGTTGCGTGGATCGGCCCAACACAAACTCACATTACCGCAGACATGGGTGCCGGGCACGCTCAAGTGCGAAGTAGCGCTGTTTCCAACGCCGCTAGCAGATCTGCAGCGTGGACTCGAAGGCTTGCTTCAGGAACCCGGCGGTTGCTTCGAGCAAACATCAACCACCAATTATCCCAACACGTTGATCCTGGATTATCTGCGTGAGACGAACCAAGCCAATCCGGAAGCGATTGCCCGCGCGAAAGGAATGCTGGATCGCGGGTACAACCGGCTCGTTTCGTTTGAAGTGCCCACCGGCAGCAAAAAGGAAGGCTATGAGTGGTTCGGCCACGCCCCAGCTCACGAGGCGCTCACGGCGTATGGCTTGCTGCAATTCCGCGACATGGCGCGCGTCGCCGATGTCGATCCGGCAATGATTGCACGCACCCGGCAGTATCTGCTAGCTCGCCGCGATGGCCAGGGCGGCTTCCAACGCAGCAAAGCCGCGCTCGATGGATTTGGCCGAGCCAGTGACAACGTGACCAACGCTTACATCGTGTGGGCCGTCACCGAAGGCGACAAGATCGACGACGTGGCTAAAGAGCTGGACCGCCTCCAGCGCGAGGCAACGACCAGCACCGACCCGTACTTCCTCGCGCTCGTCGCCAACGCCCTGCTGAATCGCGATAAGACTGAAGCTGCAAACGGGATACTCACACGACTGGTGAAAATGCAACTCGCCGACGGGTCGGTGGCAGGCACGACCAAGAGCATAACCGGCTCGCAAGGGGGCCCGCTCAAGATTGAGACAACGGCGCTGGCGATTCTTGGTTGGTTGAAAGCGAATCAACCCGGCGAGTACGGACAGGCGACTCGGAAAGCTGTGAAGTGGCTCGGTCAACAGCGGCAGAGCCAAGGCAGCTTCGGTCCTACGCAATCGACGATCCTGGCGCTCAAATCGCTCGTAGCATTCGCCAAGGCCAATAAGCAACCGCCGGAAGCAGGCACCATGAAGCTGCAAATCGGCGACCAACTGCGTGGCTCCGTGGATTACTCGGCCGACCGGCAAGACGCAATTATCGTTGAGGTTCCAAATGTCGAGCAGTGGGTCAAGCCCGGTGAAAACACCGTGACCCTCAGCACCTCGGGCAAGAACTTCTACCCATACACCATTGGCTGGAGCTATCGCACGCTCCAACCCCCCAGTGCCGAGGCCTGTGCCGTAAAGCTCACCACTCAACTCGAACGTACCGAGTTGGCCGAAGGCGAATCAACCCGGTTGAACGTGACGCTCGAAAACGTCAGCAACAAGGGCCAGGGCATGACCGTGGCCATCATCGGGTTGCCGGCCGGCTTGAAACTGCCCGACGATTTCAAACAACTGCGCGACTTAGCTCGATTAGTCGATGGCAAGCCCGGCACAATTGCGTTCTGGGAATTGCGCGGCCGTGATCTGGTGCTGTACTGGCGCGACCTCGCTCCCGATGCAAAAGTGCAGTTGCAACTGGATGTGATTGCCAATATACCCGGTCAATACCGTGGCCCGGCGAGTCGAGCGTATTTGTATTACGACCCGGCAGCGAAGCATTGGACCACGCCGCTAGCCGCGACTATTGCCGCGAAATAACGGTCAACGCATCAGGGCCGGTTGTCGCATACTCATACGGCGGCAACGTCACCGTCGGCGTCACCGCGAAGTTGTGAGGCGGCGGCGGCGATTCGGTCGTCCATTCCAGGCCGGTCGCGCCCCAAGGATTCGGCCCCGCTGCCTTCGCATATCGCAGCGACCACGCGAAGTAGGAAAACGGCAACAGAAAACCAAGACCCAGGATCGACGCTCCGGCTGTGCTGAACACGTTCAATACCTGGAACTCGCTGGCATAGCTGGCGACACGGCGAGGCATCCCTGCTTGGCCGACCAGGAACTGCGGAAAGAACGCCAAGTTAAAGCCGACAAAGATAATTAACGCCGCCGCTTTGGCCCAACCCTCCGGATACATTCGGCCCGTCATCTTCGGCCACCAGTAATGCAGGCCGCCCATGTAACCCATGATGGTGCCCCCAACCATGACATAGTGAAAGTGGGCGACCACGAAATACGTATCCGTCAGATGCACGTCCACGGCTTGGGCCGCCAGCACGAGTCCGGTGAGGCCACCGATGGTGAACAAACCAATGAAGCCGATGGCATACAACATCGGTGTCGCCCAACTCACCGATCCCTTGTATAGCGTGGCTGTCCAGTTAAAGACTTTAATCGCTGACGGGATTGCCACCACGTAGCTGATTAGCGAAAAGATCATCCCAGCATATGGCGATTGACCGGACACGTACATGTGATGGCCCCACACAAAAAAGCCGAATACGGCGATCGCCATCGAAGCGAAGGCAACAAAGTGATAACCGAAGATGGTCTTGCGGCTAAATGCCGTCACCAGTTCGCTGATGACACCCATCGAAGGCAAGATCATGATGTACACGGCCGGGTGCGAATAGAACCAGAACAAGTGCTGAAACAGCACGGGGTCGCCGCCAACTTTCGGATCAAAGATGCCGACACCAATCGTGCGCTCGACTGCCACGAGCACCAACGTGGTCGTAATCACCGGCGTGCCGAGCATGATGACAAGGCTCGTTGCATAACTTGACCACACGAAGAGCGGGAGCCGAAACCACGTCAGCCCCGGCGCTCGCATCGAGTGGATGGTGACGATAAAGTTCAACGCCGTGAGGATCGACGAAAAGCCCAGCACGAGCACGCCGATGGCCACGGGCATCACACTCGTGTGTGCCGACTTTGTCGCGTAGGGCACGTAAAAAGTCCAACCCGTGTCGATGCCGCCGTAGATAATCCCGCAAAGCGTGAGCGTGCAGCCGAGCATGTACACGTACCAACTAGCCAGATTCAGTTTGGGAAACGCCAGGTCTTTGGCACCGATCATGATCGGTAGCATGAAGTTGCCGAGGATGGACGGGATGGCGGGGATTAAAAAGAAGAACACCATGACAATGCCGTGCATGGTAAACATGCGGTTGTAAGTATCCGGTTCGAACAAATCACTTTTCGGCGTCAGCAACTCCAGGCGAATCAACACCGCGAACGCCCCGCCAAGGAAGAACATCGCTGTAACGGAAAAAAGGTAGAGCAAAGAAATGCGCTTGTGATCCGTCGTGAGCAGCCACGAACGGACGCCCCAGGCCACGTTGATGTAATCGACGCGCGTTTCCGGCCCGAGATCGTCCGGCACCGGCACGGGATCCTGTTTCGGCGGAACATATATAGCGCTACTCATGGCTTGATCGGCTCCGGGGATGGCGGCAGCGGAGCCGGTTCGGGCTTCACAGCGGGCGGATCGGCAGTCTCATTTCGCGGCGGAATGTCGCCACGCCTCAGCGACTTCAGGTAGGCGATCAACTCCATTAGCTCTTCTTCGTTAATCTGACCCTGGAATGTCGGCATGATCGGCAGGAACCCGGCCGCGATCTTGGCTCGAGGATTCAGGATCGACTCGCGCAAATACGCTTCGTCAGCATTGACCGCAGTGCCATCTTGCATGGCGCGTTTCTGGCGAAACATGCCTTCCAACACGGGGCCGCGAGCATCGGCGTCGGCCGAGTGGCAACTGATGCACTGGAACTGTAGGAACCGCTGGCGGCCGCGCAGGGCCAACGAACGATCAGCCGAGTTGGAAAGCCATTGCTGGTACTCGGTCGGCTCCAGCGCAATGATCCAGCCACCCATCTTGGCGTGATTCATGCCGCAATACTCGGCACAGAACATGCGAAACCGGCCGGGCTTTGACGCCTGAAACCACAGCGTGGTGTACCGCCCCGGTACGGCATCCTGTTTGAGTCGGAACGCCGGCACGAAAAAACTGTGCGTCACATCCTCACTGGTCAGAATAATTTTCACCGGCACGCCAACCGGGATGTGCATTTCCGAGCCGCGATCTTGTTGCTCCGGCTCTGCGGACGGGAGATACCCGAGAATCTCGCGCTGCCCGTCCGGATGCTGGACCTTCCACATCCATTGCCGGCCGGTCACATAGATTTCCATCGCATTATCCGGCGCGATAATCATGCGGAAGTACAGTCGCACGCTCCAGATGAACATGACGATGACAAATGCCATCGGAATCAGCGTCCACGCCAACTCCAGTTTCAGGGATCCGTGAATCGGCTTCGGCACTTCATCAGGGCGACGCCGGCGATAACGAATGGCGAAAAAAAACAGGAGGAGGGCCGTAATCGTGCTGACGGCCACAGTCACGCTAATGATGAAATAATACAGAGCATCAACTTCCGGCGCGATCGTCGACGCCTGCGGTGGAAACCAGTTTAGATCGGCAAGGATCATGTGCTGGCCTGCCGAAGTAATCGAATTCGCTCGCGCCGACGCATGTACCAGACATAGCCAACAAGCAACGCGATAGTGAATCCACCGGCCAGTCGCACGATGCGCATTACGGAGGCCGCGTAGGTTGCCCCGTCCGGATCATAGTAAAGGCAAAACAACACAATCTGATCACTGAGCGTGCCGATCTTACCGTCGCTAGCTTCGATCAGCCCGAGCCGCAAATCGCGTGGCTGAAAACGCACGCCAAAGAAGTAACGGGCAATTTTCCCCTGATGTGTCAGCAACGTGATCATACCCGGATGGGCGAACTGATCTGACTTGGGATCGTAACCATAACCGAAGCCCACCGACTTGGTGAGCACATCAATCGATTCCTGTCCACCCGTCAAAAAGTGAACACGTTGATCCAATCCCGGACGACCATAGTTCTCCAGATATTGTTTACGTTTCGCGTGGGCCATCGCTGGCGATTCTCGGGCATCAAAACTGACAACCACGATTTCATACTGATCCGGACTCAAACCCGACTTAGGCAAGCTATCGAACAGCCCATTCAACACTTCCGTGCATAGCATCGGGCACTTGTAGTAAGCCAGCACGAGGATGGCCGGCCGTTCGCCCAGGTAACTGTCCAGCGTCACCGATTCATTGGACTCATCGCGGAACGGAAGCCCGGTCGGCAATTGTTGCCCCAGTTTCTGCTCGACGCCCGCACCATTCAACTCGGCGGGGCGAACGCTTGAAGCGCGACCCGCGCCCACTGGCGCATCATGCCCCGTCGATTGGCCAACGCCCAGCACCAAAGTCAACATCAATGCACCCATCAGCGACGTTCCCTTTCGACTATTCGCTTCATTGCCTCGGCAATCGGCGGGTGTCTCTTACTGGCCGCATCGGCCCAACCTCTTAGCAGCATCTCGTCCTCACGGATGCGTTGCGATCGAGCCGATGTCGGCAAATCGCTATTGGTCACCGAGTGGGTCGCCTGATCCAGCCCGATCCCCTCAATGCGCGGCTCCGGTGGCAATTGTTGCTGCTGCGCTGTTTGTGGCTGCACGTACAGCGATTGCGTGAACCACAGTCCCAGCATTGCCACCGCTAACGCCGCGGACAAGCCGATCAATAGCCACACGACCTGGCCGACGTTCACGTCGCGCGGTTCAAAGCGGATGTCGTCGTGGCGTTCAGCCATGATGGTCCTCCGCCGCGCAGGTATCTACGTTCAGCGGCAACAGCGGTCGGCGATGCAGTTGCCACTTGAAATAGTAGAACCAGGGCACGGCCAACAGCGGCAGAGCGATCAAATCGGTCCAAAACACGGTTCTTGAATGGAGCGGCCGGGCCGGCGCGATCAGCCAGTACATGTCCAGACAGCGCGTCGCCAAGATGATGGTGGCCACTCTACCTAGCAATTGTGGATTGCGTTTGCCGTCACGCGTCAGCAGTATCAGGAACGGCAACACAAACTGGAACAACACCACGACCATCGCCACATATTGCCAGCCATGTTGCGACCGCGCCAGATAGTACGGCACTTCTTCTTTCAGATTCGCCGACCAGATGAGGATCAACTGCGACACGCCGAGATAGGCCCAGATCATGACGAATGCAAGCAGCAAGCTCCCGAGGTCGCGCAAATGGCCGGCGACCAATACGCCGCGATACGGTGGTTTCTCCACAAGCTTCAGCACGACGAGGATGGCAAACACAAATGCCGAGATGATCTGGCCGACACTGAACAGCACGCCGAAGATGCTTGAGAACCACTCCGGCTCCAGCGCCATCACCCAATCAATCGCCGCGAAGGTGATGGACAAACCGTACAATCCCAATCCCGGCCCTGCAAGCAAACGGAATCGTCGCTCCAGCCGTGGCGAATTGCTTCGATCCTGTTCGCGCGACCACATATTGAGCAGGAAGCCAAGGCCTATCCACACCGCGAAATAACTGACCGCGCGAATACGAAACCACTCCAGGTTGAGATACAAGTTCTTGGGATACGGCACGTTGTATTCGCCCGTGGCCCACGGATACAACTCTTCACCTAACAGTGCAATTGGCACGAACATTAACGCCAACAGTGGCAGCGTCCGCACGGCCGCTTCCATTGGCCGCCGCGTGATAATGCCCCACGCCCCGCCGGTGAGATGCTGCAAAAACAGTAATGCCAGCGATCCCAACGGAATCGCCACAATGCAGCAATA
>JANLTA010000691.1:0-4814 GCA_031362705.1 Gemmataceae bacterium
GCGCACCGCGAGCCGGGCGTCTTGGGTTGGTTGGCCGTTGCCGGCAGTTCCTGCATTGGCTGGCAGTTGTTTCCATTGGTTTGGCTGGTGTTTTTCCTGCCAGCCACGGCAGCATGGTTGGTGGTGGCCTGGCGTCATACCTGGTCATGGCAGGGAGTGATCGCCCTGGCAGCGCTGGCCGGAGCCGTACCGTCTCTTGCCCGTTGGTGCGAACTCTATCGCTTGCATTCATTGTCGTGGGAGCTGATACCGGCTGAAGGTCGACAACTGTGGTCCGCGTTGGGCGAATCCACCAACCGGGCATCGGCTGTCATTGCGATCCATACGGCCGTTGCAGTGATTCCTTTGCTCCGGTTCCGGCAGCTGCGGCAAGCCGGAATTGCTGTCGTCGCGGCTGGATTGTCACTTGGACTGCTGACCACGCTGCAGCCCAGCGCGATCCGTTGGGATATCTCACAAGCAGCGCATCTGTTTACCCCCCCTGCCCTGCCCCGGGAAACTCACGCGTGGCTGAAGGAACTTGCCGACCGTGTTGATAGCACGGCTCGCATTCTCTGTGAGGCAGCCGATGGGGATACTTCCGCGAGCTATGACAGTTACTCACTCGCATTACAAACAACCGCCCCAGTATTGGTTGGCATTCGCTCCGAAGCCGACGCCGTCCCGTGGTCATTTGCCGGCGGTCGCTTAAACGGCCGATCGCTCAACGACTGGAGCGACGACGAGATTACGCGATTTCTGGCGCGTTGGAACATCGGGTGGTCGGTGACACGCAGCCCGACGGCGGCGGCACGATTGGAGCGTTATCCCGCAGCGGTACGAATGCCGATTGACGGCATGCCTGAAGGCGTGGTCGCCTTTGCCTTTGATCGCAAACACCAGTACGTGTTGAAGGGATCCGCCCAATGGACGGTCGGCCCAAACGGCAGCATCCAGTTGACGGATGTGATTCCCGAGGCTGGCGAAGTTGTATTGAGCCTGCGTTATCACAGTGCCTGGCAAATCACGCCGGCGACCGCAATACTTGATCTGGAAGTTGACCCGTATGACACCTGGCCAATTGTACGGATACGGTTGAATCAGCCGCTCGATGGGTTAACGTTAGGATGCAAGCGCCACTGAGTCCGCCGCCAGGTGTTTCACGTATACGACGCCTTCATCGACAGGATGAAACGCCATCGTGTCTAATAATCGCCGCGCCCCGACATTACATGCGGGCAGCTGACATTCGCAGATACCGAAATACTGTTCCTGCAAATAGCGCAGCAAATGGGCCAGAAAGTAGCGCCCCACACCCTCGCGTCGGAGATCCTCACGAATGTTCATTTCCATAATGCCCGCCGCCGGACTGTTCCAACGATAGCTGAATCCTTCCATCTCCCATACTAATGCACGCCCCACGCTCTGTCGCGTGGCCCGGTCTTCCACTCGCAATTCCACGGGTTCGACCGGCCCGAGTACACTCTCCTGCCACCAAGAACCTAAGCCCGTCCGCGGCTGAATGGTGACATCAAATCGTTTGCGCAATGCCGGGAACCTGGCATCCGAAACGGCAATCGGTTGTTCGAGCCGTCGTTGCATGACGATGTGTCGTTCCTTTTCCACATATCCATGTTTGACGAAGAACTTGCCCATGAGCGGATCGCTGAGCAGCACGCCGGGAGCATCGCTGCCGCCGTACAAACCGAAGTAATAAGGGTTATTTGGTCGGGCCGGACCGGCATGGATTTTCTCGGCCCCGCGACTGCGCAGATATTCTTCGCACAGGCGGAGTAATTCCTTGCCCACTCCGCGCTGGCGAAAGCCGGGTCGTGTCGCCATCAATGAGATGACGCCGAGGCGGCGATCCACGTCGTTTTGTTCGGCATTGGGACCGAAGCCGGCATGAATGAAGCCCAGCGGCGTTGTGTCGTCAAACGCCAGAATCATGCCTTTGGGATCAAAGTAAGGTTTGCCGAAGACGCCCCGCTCTAAAGCGCCGACGATTCGAAGCGCGTAGGCACCGCGCCCTGTCAGGCATTCGTTCCAAATCGCCGCGACCACCGGCGGATCCGTGTTGCGAAAAGAGCGATAGTGAATCACCCGGCGCAGCCCCTTCCATCAGGAACGCGAGAATGTGCAAGTCTATCTTGCCGATTCGGTATCGCAAGCACAATTAGGCAACTAAGGTGCGGTGTCGTAAATGATTTCGCACAATTGACCGAGTACAGCGCCCTCCCGGGCCGGCGTGACACCGGCGGGCAGCGGTACATCGTTGACGAACATTGCAAAGATGAGGGTCTTACCGTTTTTAGCGGTCATCACGCCGGCAAGCGCTTTGCTCCGCAACAGCAGTCGGCCATTGACGTGATCCATCCAAAACAGTGTCCCGGTCTTGCCGCGCACATGGCCCTTCGCAGGGCTATCCGACTCTACCACAGTGGCCAACGTGCCATCGACACCGAGGATCGGCATCCCATCTTCGATGGCCGCGAACTTTGGTTGGCCATGCAGCTTTTGCAGAAGACTTACCGTGGCTCGCGGTGACGTCGAATCCGCGGGTGCCCCCCCTGCCCCGCCGGCGAACGCAACCGCGTTGGTCTCGACTCCCAACTCACGCAGGAACTTGCCCTCGATTGCCAAACCGTCGGCGGCCGTTCGCTTCCCGGCCCGCGCCGCAATTACGCTGGGCAGTGTACTGGCATAGAGATTGTGCGATACTTTGAGCGTGACTTTGATCAACTCGGAAAGCGGTGGCGATACATGCACGGCCAATTCATGATCATTCGCCGAGGTTCGAGTGTTTGTCAGCGGTGAGTGGGTCGTTCCCAGTGAGCTAGCGGCAACGACGATCCCTTCGCGTTGCAGGCATTCGATAAACAACGATCGGGCGAATGCCGCAGGATCGTGGACAGGAATCATGCGCACATGTGTGGCGTTGTTCGCCGGAATGGTGCCGCGCAACGTGTAACGCCACGGCCCTTCTGATGTAACCGTGACGTTGGGTTTACCGCCAGCGATGGTGATGCGTGAATCGATCTGCACGAACTTGGCTTCTGGCCATGTACGAACCTCAGCCCTGTTGTCTTTTGTTGTGATGATGAAGTCAATCACGTTGTCATTGATGACCATCGGCGAGATGATATCGGGGCCGCTACCGCTGGATTTTCCCCGCTCGAACAGGCTGTCATCGATCAAGACATCGCCGCGAATCTCAATGACGCCAGCTTTCTTGATTTGCCGAGACAGATCAGTCAACCCTGCTAACGGATCAGTGTCGGTCACACCAGCGGTCGTCGAGGTTGCGTCGGCATAAGTGTGGTCGCCATTGACAAAGGCCATCGTACCATCAGGTTTGGTTCGTCCACCCATCGTCGGATCGCCGCTGGCTATCAGTGTAATATTGCCCTCGACAATGCCGTTATTCGCCGGCCGACTGGCGACAACACGTGTTTTGAATCGGTGGTCGGCACCTAACTCAGCGAGTGCCGCCGCGCATGAATAGAGCTTGGTTGTGGACGCCGGCACGAACAATTGATCGGGGTTGCGCTCGTAAACGACCGAACCATCGGCGGCATCCACCACGAGGATGCCCCACCGTCCGTGTTTATAGTCAGCTCGATCCGTGATCGCGGCGATTCGTTGTGACAATGTCTGCGCCCAAGTTGGGGTCGCCAACAGGAACACAAGAACGACTCCGAGTAAACGCATCAAACGCTCCTGAACATTGCTTGGCCGAAGTGCGGTAACGGGCGTAAGTTGTTCAACAACTCATCGTGGAGGTTGAACATGATTCGCAAATGGCCGCTCATAGCTTTAGTATTGGTTCTTGCCGCGACCACACAAGTCTATCCGCAGCGGCCAGCTCGCGGCAAAGCGGACGCCCAACCCGAACCCCCCTCCCCTGCCCTGCCACGTGGTTTGCGCCCCAAAGCGTTTGCACTGCTGAACGCCAAGGTTATAGTCGCGCCTGGCGAAGCGCTGGATAAAGCCAACATCATTGTCCGCGATGGCATTATCACGGGCGTCGGACCGGACATCGCGGTGCCACCGGACGCGATTAAGATTGATGTCAGCGGCAAGACGGTGTGCGCCGGGTTCATTGATGCTCTGGGATCATGGGGTTACGATGCCGCGGTGCGCCGATCAACCGCCGGCCCACCCGCGGCTGAAGATTTAGCGAGTGAACCGCTCGTCGCCACCAAACCGGACAATCGCAAAGGCGTGACGCCAGAGTTTTCAGTCAGCGGCGCGCTGAAGATTGATGAAGAAACCGCCGACAGTTGGCGACGCGCCGGAGTTACCGCACATGTCGTGGCCCCGGATGGCGGCATCGTGGTTGGACAATCTGCCGTCGTGAGCCTCAGTGGTGCACCGCCGCGCGAGTCGGTGCTGTCGCCGACGTTTGCACAACACATCGCATTTCGCTCGCCGCCCGGAAATGACTATCCGCGCGTTCTTTTGGGCGTATTCGCTCATACCCGCCAGCTGTTTCTCGATGGTCAGCACTACCGACGCATGAAGGACACGCCGGCCAACACGGGCCGCCGCATTCCATTTGATCCGGCACTGGAAGCCGTCGGCCCGTTACTCGATCGTAAACAACTTGTCATGTTCGAGGCCGACTCCCGGGATGAGATTCATCGCGCATTGGACTTCGCTGCCGAATTTAATCTGAGGCCAGCGATTTACGGCGGTCGCCAGGCTTGGCGTGCCATCGACCGGTTGAAGAAGGAAAACGTCCCGTTGGTTTTGCGAGTAAACCTCAGCGAGCCCAATGAGGATCGCGAAAAGGACTTGCCGACGCGCGCTGCTCTGGAACGCAACCGTGTCCG
>JANLTA010000721.1:0-23551 GCA_031362705.1 Gemmataceae bacterium
ATAACCACTGGGGCAAAAGCTGTCCAGTGAATTGCCCCCGACGCCAATCGGATTGGAAGACTTTACAATGAATGTGAACTCAACAGGGCTGGGAAAGAATGGCTAAAGATCTATATGAAGTGCTCGGCGTCAAACGGGCCGCTGCCGATGGCGACATTACCAAGGCATACCGCAAGCTCGCCCGGCAATTTCACCCGGACCGCAACCCCGGCGACAAGGCGGCGGAAGCACGGTTTAAGGAAGTGCAATCCGCTTACGACGTGCTAGGCGACAAGGCCAAGCGTGCCGAATACGACCAATTCGGCAGCACGGGAGGCCCCGGCCCCGGTGGCCCCGGCGGGTTCAACTTCCGCAGCGGACCCGGCGGCGGCGGCGGCGCACAAGGCTTCGACCCGGGTGATGCCCAACGACTGTTCGAGCAGTTCTTCGGCGGAGGAGGAGGCAACCCGTTCGGCGGTGGCGGCGCACCCGGGGGCGGACGACGACAGCGTGCGGAACCGCCTCCAGCCCAGGAATCGGAAATCACAATCCCGTTCGAGCGAGCCGTCCAGGGCGGCAACATCGACCTGAACATCGCCGGCCAATCAGTCAGCGTGAAGATCCCCGCAGGGATGGAAGATGGGAAAGCCCTGCGCCTCGCCGGTCAGGCACCCGGCGGCGGCGACCTGCTTTTGAGAATCCGAGTTGGCCCGCACGAACATTACATCATTGAAGATGGCAGCCTGATCATTAACGTGCCAATCTCCGTCTCCGAAGCCGTGCTGGGCGGTGCCGTCGATGTGCCACTGCCCGATGGTTCGAAGGTTGCCGTGAAAGTTCCACAGGGCAGTTCTAGCGGTCGTAAGCTGCGTCTCCGCGGCAAAGGCATCAAAGGCGGCGACGCCTATGTAAGGATGCAGGTGATGGTGCCAGCAGAGCCAAACGAAAAAGCGAAAGAACTAATCCGTGAATTTGCACAGCAACAGACGGATGAGCCGCGTACCGGTGAGTTCTGGCGAAGATAACGAGTTACTTCGTCTCTTCAACTTTTTTGACCAGCATGTCCACGTCTGCGGTAGCCGTACCGTTCTTCGTGAGCGCCGTTTTCAGGTGACCTAGAAATGCGGTGAACGCTTCGCCCTGTGTCGGAATACCGGCATGCGCATCCGTCATGCTTTTTCCGACGTACGGGACTGTGCCATCGGACAGTGTGCTGACGTAGCCGACGAGCCGTTGCCGGCATTTCACAAAAGCCTCGCCGTCCAGTTTCTGCGTGCCGCCTTTAGTGAGATCGACTTTCGTATCGGCAAGGCTCAGTGTGAGCCATTCATCGACAACGGTTTGCACTTTCGCTTCTCCGCCGAGACGATCCCACAGCGTGGCGGTCAGCACCGGCGCGGGCATGACCGGCCCCGGGAATGACGCCGGCACTGGGTTCGTGAGCGGTGCGGCTGTTTGTTTCGGCGGGTCGTTATTCACTGGTGGCGTGCCCGGCATTGTCGGCTTCACCGGTGCCATAGCGGGTTTCAGGACGGCACGAAGTTCCGTAATCGTCGTATGCAACGCGAACGCTCGCTCTGGTAGCGGCCTGCGGTCCGCGGCTGTTAACCCATCGTCAATGACCTTTTGCGCCGTGGGACGATGCGCCATCATCATCCTGACCACCACCAGGCCACCCTGGTATGTACGGTAGCAGCCGACCGGATCGTTGGCGTTATTGAGGTCGGCGCCGCGGTTGTTCAGCTCTTTCAACACGTCGAACATCTGTTTATCCAACGCGGCATTGGTATCGCCGTCTGCAGCGTACACTGGCATCGAAAGAAGGAACGCGATCGCAAGTGACATTTTCATGCGCATGACAATCTCCTCAGAATCTGCCAACAGTCTACGTATCACGAATGAGCCTGTGAAGCCGAATCGGTCTTGCCCCAATTCCCCGTACCGCTTACCTTGTGATTCGCCGGCAGCGGTCGGGGGATCGCCGCCACGCAAGGACGCAGCCTTGGCCGACAAAACCGACAAGCTCATCGTCGAAGCGCTGCGCAAAGCCGCCGTTGATCGCGGCGGCATGGCACCGTATGCCATCCGCGCTGAACCTGGGTTATTCCCATCGTCCACGATTGGCCGGCAAGCCGCCGAACGTGCGACGCAAGATGGCCTGTTCAACGCCGATAACGATTCTTGGGTCATCACCGATGCGGGGTTTGCCATGCTTCTCGAACGCACCAGCCCCAGACAGGTTCTCGAAGATTGCGTCCGTGCCTTGGAAGCGCGACAGGATCAACTCGACGACCTGAGAAACACCGTCAATGGCATGTTCGGCAGTCTCAATGGACTGCGTGCCACCATCGAGCAGACGTTGCCGACCATGCGTGGTCAGAAATCGCTTGTCGTCACTGATAGCCAAAGCGATCGCGCCATTGTCGATGCCCTGGGCCGCTGGCAGGCCGATGCGGGTGAGGATTGCCCGCTCCCCGAGTTGTATCGCCAGACGGAACTGGTCGAACCGAATCTCAGCATCGGCACGTTCCATGATGCCGTGCGTCGGCTGCAAGCCGCCGAGCGACTTTATCTGCATCCATGGACGGGTCCGCTGTACCGCATGCCCGAGCCGAGCTACGCCCTGATGATCGGCCATGAAATCGCTTACTACGCCAGCAACCGTCCTGCACAACCTGACTATTCGACCGAGGAAGCGCTGGCCATGAACGGCCGCGCTTAATAGACCGCTACGCTCACGGAGGACCGCAGCCATGACCGCCGTCGCCGAACGACCCGTGACCGATCGGGTGCTTGCCGCTCTTCGCCGGGCCGGCAACCCGTTCCGCAATTATTTCGCCCGCAACCCCGACGACGACACGTGTGCCCGTTATCACGTGCCGGAACTGTTCGCCGCAGAGCGCGAGCAGCTACTTGCCGTGGTTGATCTCTATCACTTCGACCCTGACACACATTCCGAAGTGATTCCACTGCTCGGCAACAAGGGTTCGGGCAAGACGCACTTGTTACACAGCATCAAACACGGCGACGATGGCTCGCCGAAGTTGCTGGTCACTCCGGGCACGTACCAGCGAGACACTGAGTTTCTCGAATACCTCCTGTACCAAACCGTAGACACATTGCTCGGCGGCGGCCGACAGCGCGGCATCCGCCCGCTCGAATCCATCGGCGATGACCTCTGCCGAAAGGTGCTCGCCAAGGCTCTGCCGCAACTTTCCGCACTCGAAAAGAAGCAACTCTTCCCCGTCACTGGCATGAATCGTTTTGCCCGGGCGCTGGGCTTCGGCGGCATTTCGGAAGAAGAACGGTGCAACCAACTCGTCAACGCTCTGAGCGCGCCGACCAGTGGCAACGGCGAATTGCGCGTCCAGCACCTGCTCACCGAAGCCGGCCTCGACCTACAACAGGCTTTTGACATCGCCACAATCCAAATTGAAGGTAGCGAAACGCACAACACTGCGGGCCTCATGCGCCGGGCGATCTTCCAGGGCTTCTGTAAAGCTGCGTTGCTGGACGATGAATCTGACTTAGCCTTGTTCCTCACCAACGGTTTCGCCGAGTTGCCGTTCCAAGTCCGGCCCACGCGGCAAGACTTGGTGCTGGCGTTGTTCAAAGCGCTCATGGAGGTGTTCCGCGGCTTGAAGCTGCCCGTCGTGGTCGCGTTCGATCAATTGGAAGACCTGCTGCTGGCCCGCCGCAGCGACGACGGCCACAAGATCGCCGAGTCGTTTTTCGCCGGGCTGGTGCCGGCCATGCATCAACTCGAAGGCAAGTGTTTCCAGGTGTTTGCCGAGCGCGGCCTGTGGAACCGCTTTGTGCCATCGCTGGATGGCTACATTCAGGACCGGTTGAATAACCCCGTACATGTCGCCAAATACGGCACCATCAACGCTCTGCGGCTCGAAGCCCCGCAACCGGAGTTGGTGATGCAAGTGGTCGAAGCAAGGCTGCGATCGACACTCGCCGAAGTGCCGGATGCCACCGGGCTACCGCCGACTTATCCGTTCACCTATGAACAAGTCATGCGCATCGCCCGCACCGAGCCGACGCTGCGCGACATGCTGATTCAATTCCGCCAACTGTTCGACACCATTGTGTTCGACAAAGGCGAGCTGCCCGCGCCTCCGGATTCCAACCTCGAACCGTTGATCCAGGAGATCACCACGCCGCAACCAGCGATGTACGAGACCGAGCCGGAACCAGAAGCCGAGCCGGAAGAAGTCATGGAAGTGAAGTCGCTCACCGTCGTCACGCCTGACGAACTGCCGCCGCCGCTGCCATCGTCTCTCACTCCTGAGGCACTGGCCGACATGTGGGAACAGGAGCGGCGCACGGCACGCCGTAAACTCGAACCCGAAGGCGCGCTCACCGGTGCCACCCGCGAGCTGCAAGCCGGCCTCGGATCGCTCCTGGAGTACTGCCACGAGAACGGCGTCAAAGTCGGTCCCTGGCGCTTGCAACACGTCGTCGGCGAATGCACCTTCGGCGACCACCCGACCTATGGCGCGTTGACGCTTGCCCACTGGGGCTGCAAGGATGCCCAGCCGTGGAAAGTCGGCATCGGCCTGTTCCTGGCCCGCGCCGGCGGCAAGCCCAAAGACCTCGAAGTGAAGCTGGCCGCCTTCGACATCGAGCCGGCTATGGTCGATCATCTTATTCTCTTGCGCCCTGAAGATGATCTGTCACTTTCCGGCAAGAGCAAGCTCATGTGGGCCGACGCCGAGCGCCGTGGCCGTCATGCCCGACTGGAAGCGATGGACCTTGATTGCTTCGCGTTGATTGCGGCTTTCCCGCGTTGGGTTGCCGCCATCCGCGACGCTTTGCCGCAGGGCCAACCTCTGCCCGCGCTGGCCGATATCATTCAAGACAAATGCGATCGGATTCTGGAACAGGTGTGCATGCCGATTCAATGACCTACGTCCTACAATCGCCGCATGGACTATGCCGACGCACTCCATTGGTGGTATCAGCGCGTCGATTTTGAGAAGCGTCCCGCCGGCCCGGATGATCTCAAACTCGACCGCATGCGCTCGCTCCTTTCGCGCATCGGCAACCCGCAAAACCGTCTCAAAATCGTCCACGTTGCCGGCAGCAAAGGCAAAGGCTCAACGTCCGCCATGTTCGAAGCGGTCGCCCGCGCTGCCGGTCTGCGAACGGGCTTATTCACATCACCCCACCTCTCGGACGTCAGCGAACGGATTCAAGTCAACGGCCAACCGATCAGCCAAGTTGAGCTCGCGCAACGATTGACGGAACTTCGACCCGCCGCCGATGCGATGGCCGACGTGCCAACGTTCTTTGAAATCGCCACCGCCCTGGCCTTTCATTACTTCGCCGAAATTGGCGTCGAGCTGGCCGTCATGGAAGTTGGCCTCGGTGGCCGTTTCGATTCCACCAACGTCTGCACGCCCGTGTTCAGCGTCATCACCAGCATCAGTTACGATCACACCGCGATCCTCGGCGACAAGCTGAGCCAAATCGCCTTCGAAAAATGCGGCATCATCAAGCCCCGCGTTCCCGTCATCAGCGGCGTGGTTGAGCCTGCCATTGCGGAAGTCGTTCGCACCATCAGTAACGAGCGAAACGCACCACTTCTGGAACTCGAACGCGATTTTGGATTCACGCATGTACCTGGCCGGGTTGCGATGAATGGTTGTGTCACGCCAAGTAACATGCACTACCAAGACTTGGCGAGCCAGGAGCGTCAGCGACCGGAGGAAGCGCTTTCACCGTTGCGAGTCGTTCCTCCGGTCGCTCACGCTCCCGGCTCGCCTTTATTCGACCTCAATCTGCTCGGCGCTCACCAGGCGGCGAATGCGTCGTTAGTCGTTGCCGGTTCGCGTTTACTCGACCTTCCCGACGACGCTGTCCACGTCGGGCTCAAGTGCGTACACTGGCCCGCCCGCATGGAAGTCTTCCCCGGGCCGCCGCTGACCATCCTGGATTGCGCTCACAACGTCGCTTCCGCTCGCACCGTTGTCGAAACATTGAACGAGTCATTCCCATCTGGCCCACGAACATTGATCTTCGCCAGTTCCGCTGACAAAGATGTTCCCGGGATCCTGCGCACACTTTTGCCGGCATTCGACCGAGTCATCTTCTGCCCCTTCGGCAACAACCCGAGAGCCACATCGCCCGAGCGTCTCTTAGAACTGGCGAAACAAATCCGTTCTGACATGGCGATGACTGCCGTAGAATCCGCCGCTTGCGGCTTAGCGCGTCAATCTGCCCCCGATCAACCGAATCAAATTGTAGTTATTACAGGCTCTGTCTTCCTCGCCGGCGAGGTACGTCCGTTGCTCGTTGCAAAACCTAGTTGAACTTTGCCGAAGATGTCGCCAGCGCTCCTTACAAATCCGCGCCGATTCTCCATGTGCATGACGACACCGTGTAGACTTCAAGTTGTGCCGGTGCCCCGGCGCGAATGGGGAGTGTGCGCCATGCGACGATTTGCTGCTTCGGTTTTGACTGCCGCGTTGGTTTTGCCGTTGGCCGCTCAGACGCCGACGGGCGACAGCACGCTTGACAAGACGAGACAGCTTACCGAAGTCGCGGCTCAAAAGACGGAAGCCGATGTCCGCACCACGCTTCGCGATGTGATTGCGCTCGACAAAACTGACCGGCCACGGGCGATTCAGAAACTCAAGGACGCGGTCGCTGCGCTGGAAGCTGATGCATCTTTGCCGCCCGCTAAAAAGTCTACGCTGTTGCGCGTGGTCCGAGATCGGCTGCGGGTGGCCGAGTTAGGCCCGGATTCGCCCGATGTTGTCGCCAAGCAAAAGCAAGCGGAAGAAGCCCGGCAAGCCGCCGCGAAAGCCGAGTCCGATCGCGCCGCCGAACAGAAGCAGAAGGTGAAAGACGGACTCGCCTCGGTCGCCAAGCTGCGAAAGGAAGGCAAGAATGCCGATGCCGACAAGCTCGTCAGCTCCCTTTCCGCCAAGTATCCCAGTTCTTTCGAACTGCAAATACTCACCGGCCGCGCCGGGTTTGAGAAGGCCGCCAGAGATGCTGACAAAGATCGCAAAGACACGGATCCGAAGCTGCTGGCCATGATGCGTGACGTGGACAATGCCGGCATTCCGATGGATGGCAACATGTCATTCCCCAGCGATTTCAAGGAGAAAACCAAGAATCGTCGCGATGACTCCGCGCCGACCGAGCAAGAGCGGGCGATGATTCGATCGCTGGAAACCAAGATCGATGCCAACTACAAGAGTTCACGCTTTCAGACTGTGATCGAACATATTGCCACGTCGATCAACCGCACGATCATCGTCGATGCGGCCGCCCTCACGGAAGTCGGCGTCACCTATGATTCGCCAATCAACTTCACGGTCCGCGAGCCGGTCATGACGCGCACCGCCCTGCGGTCGATCCTCGCATCGGTCAACCTAACCTACGTTGTCCGCGACAACATCATCCACGTGACCACGCCGCTGAAAACCAAAGAACTGATGACGACGAAGGTATATTACCTCGGCGATCTGATTGTCGGCGCAGGCCCATATGGCGGCACGCCCACCATCGGCATGGCCAACGATCAGATTCAGACCGTGAACAACATCACCGCACTTGTCGAAATGATCACCGGCGCGATCGACCCGTTGAGCTGGGAAAAACGCGGCGGCCAAGGCCACCTCGGCGTCAACCTGCCGACACTATCCCTCACCGTGCGTCAAAGCCAGGAAGTCCACGCCATGCTGCGAAGCAGCTTGTACGGCCCGGTGAAGTGACTAAAACAGCCGCATGTTGCGGCGTGCCCTCGTTCGACTGTTCCGATTGACAATTCCTGTCGCCCTAGCCGTGGTCGCCTGGGTGGCGTGGTGGGTCTACGCACAGCGGCCGATCAAATCGTATTGTGTGACCACGCCTGCGTATAGCGGAGGAAGTTGGTCTCACCCGGTAATGGGCAGCGAGCTTGTTGCCTTGGCAACCAGCGGACGAAAGCCAGAAGACAGCCGATCTTTGTTGGTCGATTTGGCAGCTGCCCAGGCGCACAACCTGAATTCTGAGCATCGATTGAGTTTCTTTCATTGGCCCGATGATCTTTCTTGCTTACTATTGGCGGACAAAGACGGCAGCTTTCGAGTCGCCGATGTGCCGAGCATCAAGACCCGATTCAGAATCCCACCAATGGCCAGCGGCATTCAAAAGATGGGCGACTACAATCTCAGCTTTGCACCCGAAGGGGGATTGCTAGCCATCGGTTTTCGATCCGGTAAATCACATGATGTTTGGAATCTAAAAACCGGAAAACGACAGCTCCAACTTGAAGGCGTCGAGGGCCAAATTGCCCTAGGCTGCAATGGCAAGCATGCGGCTGCTCAATTGGCAGGAACGTCGGGTGTCGGTGTGTGGGATGTTCACACCGGCAACCGCATCGCGGAACTACCGGACTATGGTGAACAATTGCAATGCCTGACCTTTTTGCCGAATGGCAACCTCATTGTCGGATACGCTCCTCGTGACGAAACCAACAAAACGCCCCCTGCGGCAGCCGTAGCGGCAGGCGGCGGCATGGTGGTCATGTCGCGCAGCATGATGAGCGGACCGACAACTGCCGCGCTCAGCATTTGGAATCCAACCACGAACCACAAGCAGACGGTTGGCACGGTCACGTTCTCTCATCCCAGCATGGGCTACTTTCGGCGAGTTGATACGTCCGAGGACGGCAGATACATTGGATTTGACTGGGCGACTTCCGGGAGCATTTGGGACTTGGCGGCGACACCCCCTGTCTGTCTGGACGAGTCGCTCAAGTTTACAGGCAAAAACCGATTCGTCTCGTTCGACTCTAAAGCTCATCGATTCGCCACCACGAGTCAGACGGAAGTGAAACTCTATGATCACGCGACAACTAATCCCGTTTCTCTTGAAGACTTCGATTTGGGAAAGCAAGGATCAATGATGCGTTTCTCTCCGGACGGCCGCTGGCTCACCGTGACCACCGGAGAGGACATCGACTGGTCCAAATGGAAGTGGCGCTTGCGTCAGTGGTTAAACGATTTCATTCCCGGGCCGTCAACTGAGCATGTCGCTTTGTTCAATGCGGAGAGCGGGAAACTGGTTCACGAATTGCCGGCCACAGGCATCGCGGCATGGACCGCCGATGGGAAACAAGTTTGGACCAGGCGCGATCCCACGGTTGTTGGTGGCCACCGAAGTGGGACAGGTGCTCCCCAATGGCTCTACGAACTCTGGCCAATCCACCGGCCACGACCGCCGTGGTGGTTGTGGGCGATCACCTTCGTACTTGCCGTGCTATTTTTGCGCGAGATCAGAAACTGCTTCGCCAGGCGTATCGTGACCCAGCCTGCGTAGCCGCATGAGTGCTGCCAAACGCCGCATTCTGACGAACGCGGCTACGAAACGGCGAGTCGCTTCATAGCCACTTCATGCATTCGCCCGTTTGTCGCCAGCAGGCCGCCGAGTTGTTTGGGTGACGCACGGCCATAGATACGCGGCTCGTCGACGAGATTACTTACCTTGCCGCCGGCTTCGGTGACGAGAATGTGACCGGCGGCTAAGTCCCAGTCATTCATCGCCATATAGTCGCAGACGTAAATGTCGGCGGTACCATCGGCGACGCGGGCCAGCTTGACGCCGGCGGAGTACGTCTCCAACACCCGTGCTGGCTTCAGCAACTGCACCTCGCGCGATGGCTCCTTGCCGGGCTTCGTGTGGCTTTGGATCATGGTTGCTTCTGATAATTCAGCGGACTTCGTCACGACAACGGGGTGCGATTCATCGTTGTCACAACACTGCCAACAACCGGCTCCAAGAGTCGCCCAGGTGACGACGTTCTTCGCCGGCTCCGCGACGACGCCGACGACTGGTACGCCGTCTTCGCACAGCGCGATCATGACGGAGAACTCGCCATTCTTGGTGACAAAGCCTCGGGTGCCGTCGATGGGATCAATGATCCACATTCGGCGACCCATATGCGAGAGTTTGGCCAGCGTCGTCGTCGCTTCCTCGGCGCGGAACGCATCATCGGGAAAACACGATGCCAACGACTGCAGAATGGCATCTTGCGAGTCGCGGTCAGTCTGCGTGGTGATGTCAGCCGGGGCCGACGATTTGGCATCCAGCCGGGCGTAGTGTTCGAGGATGATGCGCGTAGCCGTTGTCGCCGCCTCACGGGCCGCCTGAAGTTCCTTGGACCAATTGTTTGCCACTTCAACTGCCTCGATAGGTGGAATAGCCGAACGGATTGAGCAAGAGCGGCAGGTGATACCGCCCGCCGGGGGCGTCGAACCGCACTTGTACGATCACCTCCGGATAAAACACTGTTTGACCAAGTGCATGAAAGTAGTCACCAGTGGCGAAGCGCAGACGGTAGTCGCCTGCACTTAACTCCGTGCCCGCCGGAAGTAGCGCGGTCACGCGGCCATCCTTATCCGTGACACCATTATTGATTTGAGCCCAGTCGCCGTTGACCAGCTGCTCCAACGCAACGAGGACGCCCGCCGCCGGCTTACCCCGCGAAGTATCCAGGATGTGCGTGCTGATGTGGCTCATAGTTTCTCCAGGCGCAACCGGGTGATCTTGGCTTGCTCGGCGGCGGCGATCTTAATCTCCTCGTCCTGCTCATTTCTCAGCCGTGCTTGCAATAGCGCCAGCATTTCCTCCGCCGATTTACCTGTCGCGCACACAATGAAGATATAGCCAAAGCGCGCTTCGTATTGCCGATTGCCCTCGGCCAAGTCATGCAACACGTGGTCCCCTGCCCCGGCCACACCGGCCTGCTCACTTCCACATAAGTCCGACGTCGCCACAAACTTCTCGCGAAGTGCCGCGATGTCGCCAATTCGCGGATGTGCAGCAAACGCCTCCAACCAATCCGAACAGTCCACAGCTGCCCAAACTTCATCCGCTGCTGACATCAAGTCCAGTTGCGACTCGAATGGCAGGCGAGCCATCATGCCATCAACCCAACGTCGCGAACCGCAACATCGTAACAGCGCCGTTCGTACTTCAGCATTGGCCAGCACATTCAGTGACCGCCAGTCGCCCGCCATTACATCACCTTGCGTTGAAGCAGTCGTCCTGTCGGTTCACCGACAACCACTCCATTGTTGTAGACCATGCGGCCACGAAGGTAGGTCGTTTCAACGACACCGTGCAATCGCTGGCCGTCATATGGCGTCCATTTGTGCCGATGTTGGAGTGCCGCAGCATTCACGAGGAACTCCGCGTCGGGGTCAAAGACGACAAGGTCGGCGTCAAATCCGGGTTTGATGCAGCCTTTTCGGTTGTCTAAACCAATGAGCTTGGTCGGTCGGGAAGTCAGCGCGGCGAATACGCCTTCATCGCGCATTGCCGTCCAAACGGCGGGCAACAGCAATTGCAGCGACGCGATGCCGCCCCACGCTTGCTGGAGATCCCCATCGTGCAAGTGCTTCAAGTCGGGCGGCGCGGGCGAGTGATCCGAGCCGAGCGTGTCGATTTGACTTTCTCGCAACATGTCCCGCAAACAACCACGATGCGCACCGGAACGCATAGGCGGCGCACATTTGTATCGCGGGTCGCCATCGGGCACTTCCTCAGCAGCGAAATAGAGATAATGCGGACACGTCTCCACCGTTAGTGGTAGCCCCTCGGTTCGTGCCGTCACGATCATATCTCGTGCTTCGACTGATGCCGATAAATGCACGACGTGAACGTGGCATCGATATTCGCGGCAAAGTCGAATCAACATGTCAATGGCCGCGACTTCCCAGTCGGGCGGCCGCATTGCCAACCAAGCGGAATAACTTCGCGGATTAGCGGCAAAGCGACGTTCAACTTCATCGGGAAGTGATTCAACCAATTCGGCATGAACCAACAACGGCACGCCCGCTGCGGCCAGCAGCGGCATCACCCGTCGCAAGTCGGCTTCGGTCGCATTGGGAAACTCGTCGATGCCGGAATGACACAAGAATGCCTTGAAGGCACATACGCCGGCCGCGATCAGTGGCCGCACTTGGGCGACGTTGCCCGGCACGATGCCGCCGTGAAAGCCGCAATCGACCCATAGTTTACCGGCTGACGCTGATTGTTTTTGTCGCAATGCATCCAGTGACGACGTCACTGGGCTGGAGTTGAGCGGCATGTCGATTAACGTGGTGATGCCGCCCGCCGCCGCCGCCCGGGTGGCCGTTTCGAAGCCCTCCCATTCCGTCCGGCCAGGCTCGTTAATGTGGACGTGCGAGTCAATCAAGCCAGGCAGTACATACTTGGCTCCGACATCGCGAATCGCCAGTCCTGCCAAGTCTGCATCATGTTCAACAACCGCTGCAATGCCCTCGCCGCGCACAACGACTGTGGCCGGTCGCACGCCGTCCGGCAATAAAACACGGTGGCTACGGATCGCCCATTGGCTTTCTTCCGGTATCATCGGCGACAGACCCCTCAACCAGCGCGGAGACTCCACGGATGCCCGTTGTACTCACGAAGAACGCATACGGAAAGTCGCAAGTCCGTCTCACGCGGATTACCCGGCGAGCCGACCGCCACGATTTGACCGAGTGGACCGTGGACGTGCAACTCGAAGGCGACTTCGTGCCGGCCTACACCGCTGGCGACAATCGCCAGTTGGTAGCGACAGATACGATGAAAAACCGCGTCTACGTTCTCGCGGCCGACGCGGAGTTCGACAGTCCGGAAGCGTTTGCTTTGCAATACACCGGTGACTTCCTTGCGGAGTACCCACAAGTCGAGCGGGCCACGGTCACGATAGGCGAGTCATGTTGGCAGCGGATAGCTGTCGATGGGAAACCGCATCCCTCGGCATTCATGGCCGGCCCTCCCGGCCAGCGCACGTGTCGGGTGATCCAATCGCGTTCGTCATGTGTGGTCCAAGCCGGCATTGAGAACCTGCCGGTGCTAAAAACGACGGACTCCGCCTTCCGTGATTTTCATCGCGATCAATACACAACCCTACCGGACACAGATGATCGCATCCTGGCCACGTTGTTGACGGCAGATTGGACATACGACAGCGCGACGGAAGACTGGAACATCGAACATGCGAGAGCGGTGACGACTTTGCTGGAATGTTTTGCCAATCACAAAAGTCTTGGCGTGCAGCAGACGCTATATGACATGGGTGCGGCAGTGCTGGAAGCACGCCTCATGATCGAAGAAATCACGATCACCATGCCGAATCGCCACCGCCTGCCGTGGAATCTGCAACCATTCGGCCGACCAAATCGCAACGAGGTTTTCGTGACGACGGATGAGCCTTTTGGATTGATCTCGGGTACCATGCGCCGGGAATAAAGGCGGCCCATTGCGACGGGTAGGCTCTATTTACTCAGCCGTGCCAACGTCAGAGCCAATACTTCAACGCCGTGTTTGATGGCGTCCGGCGACGCATATTCATCCGGCCGATGGCTGACACCGCCACGGCACGGTATGAAGATCATGCCGGTCGGGAACAACCCAGCCGTGAATAGCGAATCGTGATAGGCCCTGCTGACCATGCGTTGCCATTCAAGGCCCAGTTGTTGACAGGCCGCTTCGGTCGCCTCAATCACGGGAATCGCCGTCGCCGCCGGGGAGTCACTGTTCAACAACTCCGTTTTTGAGCCGATGTCGCGCATCTGGCTCACTTCGCCGATCGTCGCTCGCACTGCATCCATCACGCGATTGCGGCGATCAAAATCGATATCACGAATGTCGATCTCCATGTTTACGCGGCTGGGAATGCCATTGACGACACTTGGATGCACGCGGCAAATGCCGACCGTACCCACTGTGTCCGGGCTGCCCGACGACTTGGCGGCACGCTCGACGGCCAGGACGATCTCCGCCGCCGCACACAAGGCATCGTGCCGGTCAGCCATCAGTACGCCGCCGGCATGGCCCCCCTGCCCTTCCAGTTGCACGCGCAATGCGGCCGGTGCCGCGATGGCGGTGACGACGCCGATCGGTAGCTTTGCCTTTTCGAGAAGCGGTGCCTGCTCGATGTGCAATTCAACAAACGAAGAATAGTGGTTCGCCGGCAACTTCACATCACCCAGGCTACCGCGATACCCGGCGAACTGTCGCACATCGTCGAATCGCTGTCCGTTTTCATCCTGCAATTCGGCGACTTTCTCGGCCGACCAGTTGCCACTCAACATCCGGCTGCCGATGCAACCGAGGCCAAATCGCGTCGGCTCCTCACTGGTGAACATCAACAATTCCAGCGAACGCCGGGGTTGAAAACCGGCCGCTTGAAGCGTGCGAATCGCCTCTAATCCACCAAGAACACCGACCGTGCCATCGTATTTTCCAGAATGAGGAATCGCATCAATGTGCGAGCCGGTGCCGACGGCCGGCAACTTTGGCTCGCTTCCTACCCAACGCGCGAACAAGTTGCCCATCGCATCTTCTCGCACGGCCAACCCGGCATCGGTACATAGCTGTTTGAGATATGCTCGCGCTTGCAGGTCAACGTCGGTGTAGAGGACGCGCGTGACTTCCGGTGCAGCGGTATCACTGAAACCAGCAAGTCGGTCCAGTTCGTCGGTCAATCGCTGTTGATTTGCCGCGATCTTCAATTCACTCACGTCACGGCCTCAATCGGATGGCGGTTGACGTCCTTGTAATAAAGATAGGCGGCCGGCTGTTTGCCCGTCGCAACGAACCACTGAGGGCAATAAGGTGCCATCCAGATCACATCGCCCGCCTGCACAGGGTTCCATCGGTCGGAAAGGCGATACACCCCCTGCCCTTCCAACATCAACAGCCCGTGTTCCATGATGTGCATTTCGACCATCGGCAACGTCGCGCCGGGTTGAAAGCGAAACACATTAACGGCCATGTCGTAGGACTGATCGTCGGGCAGCAAAACCTGCAATCGCGCCGACTCGTCACCCATAAATGGTGTGCCGGCAACATCCTGTTCGCGGCCAATGGCGCGGCGCGGCATGGGCGAACCGGCACGCGGGGCAAACCGTTTCTCAAAAATGTTAAGTCGCGAAGGTACTGATGCACGAAGATAGAGCGTCTCGTTTGCCGGCGTAAACACGAAGCCGCCGGCAGTCAGCGTGCGTTCATCGGCACCCGCCAACCGCACGTTAACGGCGCCTTCCAGCACGTAAACAAATCGTTCGACGCCTGCCGCGGTCGGCCCGGCCACGCCGCCCGGCTCCATCATCGCCAGATACTGCGTGAATCGGGCACCCATCCGTGGTGAGATCAGGACGACGCACTGGGTCTTTTCCCAACCCGGCAATGGCGATGTGACAAAACTCCCTGGTTCGATCAGCGCGTGGTCCCGAGCCAGGTAACTCCGTGTCTGCCCGTAAAGCTGCATCTTCACTCCTGGTCCAGTTCGATCTCAAGAAAGCGAATCATCGTGGCAAGGGCAGCCCGCACATCTTCGCGTCGCACCGATTCGTCGGGGTGATGGCTGATTCCACCCGGGCTGCGCAAAAACAGCATCGTCACGGGACATCGCGTCGACATCATGACGGCATCGTGCCCCGCTCCACTCACGAGTGAATGCGGATGCACGCCAACGCTGCTTACGGCGGCCGCTATGCGATTCGACAAGTCAACACCGCAAGGCACGGCCGGCTCTTCGAGTATTGGCTCAGCACGCACGTTGATGTTCCGATTTTTCGCCATCGTTCGCGCGAATGTAAGCAATCGTTCTATGACTTGTCGCCGAATTTGGTCATCGGCATGACGCACATCCAAACTCGATCGCACGACGCCCGGCACGACATTCATTGCACCCGGTTCGATTATCATGTAACCGACGGTCGCGCGGAGTCCAGGCGTCGCTTGGGCAGTGGCTTCAACGTGAGTCACGAACTCGGCGGCCGCACAGAGAGCGTCTCGTCGCGTGTCCATCGGCTGCGTACCGGCATGGCCAGCTTGGCCCTTAAAATGAAACCAGTACCTGCTTTGCCCGACAATAGACGACACGATCCCAAGTGATGCGTCAAGAGTTTCCAATACCGGGCCTTGCTCAATGTGTGCTTCAAGATAACCGACGAGTTGTCCTGGTGCGTAGGCTGCGGATGGGATTTCATCAACATTGAGACCGAAATCGGAGATGGCTTGCGAGATAGTTGTCCCTTTCGCGTCGACCCGAAATAGTGCTTGCGGTGACAATCGACCACATAACGCACGGCTACCGAGATATGGCCAGCAAAAGCGTACGCCCTCTTCTTCGGAAAATGCGATTACGTCCAAGGTGTGGCGAAACGACGACTTGGCAAGTGACTTCGCGGCAGCAATACCCAACATCACACCGAGAATGCCGTCGTACTTGCCCGCGTTCGGCACTGTATCAACATGCGAACCAATTGCGAACACCTTCGAGCTCTCACCAGCCTTTCGGCCAATGACATTCCCAACCGCATCGACGCGGACTTCCAACTCGGCATCACTCATCCATTCGCGCAACAACTCATGAACTTGCCGCATCGGTGGCCGCAGGAACGTCCGCGTCAACCGGTCAGGCTCCTCGCTACATTTGGCTAGTTCATCACAACGTTGCAACACCGTGTTTGTCAGGCCATCAATGTCAATCGCTTGCATGGAGTCAACCTCGGAGCTACCATGATAAACTAACGGCTCCGCAATGCTTGGACCACCATGCGCGATCATGTTCGCTTTTTCCTGAATGGCCAAGAGCGCATCGTCCGCGGGCAGGACGCCTTTGCCACCTTGGCGGAATACCTGCGCTGGCAACTCGGCTTGTGCGGCACGAAAGTCGTATGTGCTGAAGGCGATTGCGGAGCGTGTACGGTCCTGGTTGGGCGGCCAACGAAAGACAGTATTGACTACCTTCCGATTGATGCGTGCATTCAGTTCGTTTTTCAAGTTGATGGGACACACGTCATCACCGTCGAAGGTCTTGGCGGCTCTAGCGCACTCGACACGGTGCAAAAGGCGATGGTCGAGAATCACGGATCACAGTGCGGCTACTGCACACCGGGGATTGTGATGGCTCTCGCCGGTTGGGCCGAGCGCGGTGTTCATCACGATCCGCGCATCGCGATGACCGGCAATTTGTGCCGCTGCACGGGCTATCTGTCGATTCTCGATGCAATGAAATCTCTTGCCGCGACACCACCGACGCCGCTGCAGGAGCGTCGTGACCTCCGGGTCGACGCAGAGTCACTGAGATTGCTTTTTGACGATCCGATCCGAATCGAAGGTAAACAGCAATCGGTTTACGCACCCACCGTACTCAGTGATGCCGTGGCGTACAAATGCAATTATGAGGACGCTGTCATCGTCGCCGGCGCCACGGAATTGGGAGTCTGGAGAAACAAGCGGTCTTTTTCACCAAAACGACTGTTGAGCCTTTCACGCGCCGTCGAGTTGAACACGATTAATCTATCACCTGAGGCTATTACCATGTCGGCGAACACGACATGGTCAGAGATCGAATTTTACATGCATAAACGCCTGCCGCAATTCCATGCGATCATCGAGCGCTTCGGTTCGCCGCAGATTCGGAACACGGCAACACTCGTCGGCAATATCGCCAACGGCTCACCAATTGCCGACGTGCTACCGCTCTTGGCGGTGATGGAAGCGCAGTTGGAGATCATTGGCAAACATGGAATTCGGACGTGTCCCATTAACAGGTTTTACACGGGATACAAGCAAAACGAGCTTAAGAAAGGTGAGATCATTACACGGGTGACAGTGCCCTGGCCGAAAGCAAGTGACCGCATGCGCTTGTACAAGGTGTCGCGGCGCAACGACCTGGATATCTCGACATTTTGCGCCGCGGTACGCGTGCAGTCGGACGGCGACATCATATCGTCAGCAGCCATCGCTTATGGTGGCGTGGCACCAACTATCGTACGGCTACCGAAAACGGAGCAGTTCCTCCGGGACCGCGCTTTCGATGAAGAAACCTTTCGTCAGGCTGGTCGCATAGCCCGTGCCGAAGTCATGCCCATCACCGATGTCCGCGGCTCAGCCGACTTCCGCCTACAGTTGTGCGAAAACGTGTTGCGGAAGTTCTACTTCGACGAAGTGGGGTCATTCGCGGAGGCCGTGGCATGAACCAGCTCGGCCAACCATTGCCGCACGAATCCGCACGCGAACATGTTCGCGGTGAAGCGGCCTACATCGACGACATGCCGGCGATCCATGGCGAATTGTTTGTGGATTTCGTGGGCAGCCCCGTTGCGCACGGGCGCATCACGTCCATCAAAGTGGACGCCGCACGAAACGAGCCGGGCATCGTGGCGGTATTCACCGCTGACGATGTTCCAGAGAACAGTTTTGGCCCGATATTCCACGACGAGGAACTATTAGCAAGTGAAGTCGTCCACTTTCATGGACAGCCAATAATCGCCATCGCGGGTGAGACCCGTGAAGCCGTCGCCACCGCGAAGAAGTTAGCCAAGATCAATATCACGCCGCTCCCGCCGGTACTGACCATCGAAGAGGCCATTGCGGCTAATCAGTTCATTGGCCCCAAACGAACCATCGTCCGCGGCGATGTGAATGCGGCGTTATCAAAGGCACAACATCGGCTGTCGGGTGAATTACACATTGGCGGTCAGGAGCACTTCTATCTCGAAGCGCAAGCCGCGATTGCAATTCCCGCCGAGGCCGGCGAAATCACCATTCATTCGTCCACGCAGAATCCGACGGAGATTCAAGCAGTCATTGCCCGCATCCTCAAACGAATGATGTCGCAAATCGCTTGCGTATGCCGGCGCATGGGCGGCGGGTTCGGCGGCAAGGAAACGCAAGCGGCAATGCCAGCCGCGCTGGCTGCGTTGGTTGCCGATAAAACCGGTCGTGCCGCACGCTGTGTCTATGGCCATGAGCAAGACTTCGCCACCACCGGCAAACGCCATCCTTATCTTGTTCGCTACGAGGTTGGCTTCGACGCCAACGGCAAGATTGATGCCTATCGCGCCGAGTTCTATTCGAACGGCGGTTTTTCCGCTGATCTATCGCTCGCCGTGATGGAACGCACGCTCCTGCACGCCGAAAACGCCTACTTCATCCCGCACGTCGAGTTCACAGGCCAGGTGTGTCGGACCAATTTGCCCAGCAACACGGCGTTCCGTGGCTTCGGCGGCCCGCAAGCGGTCGCCGCCATTGAAGGCTTGATTGAGGATATCTCGGCTCATCTTCGACTCGATAGCTACGACGTGCGACGACGAAATTGTTACGGTATCGATGCTGAGAACATCACGCCCTATGGACAAGTCATCACCAACAACACGCTACCCGGCGTCCTGGATCGTCTGGTCGAAACCAGCGATTACGCCAAACGCCGCAATAGCATCATTGAGTTCAATGCAGCGTCAGCGACTCATTTAAGAGGCATCGCGCTTACGCCGGTTAAGTTCGGCATCAGCTTCACGCGCCGGACAATGAACCAGGGCAACGCTCTGGTCCACGTCTTTACCGACGGAACAGTTCAAGTCTCTACCGGCGGCACGGAGATGGGCCAGGGCTTGAACACCAAAATTCGCCAACTCGTCGCCGCCGAGTTCGGCATCGGCGTGGAGAAAGTCCGTGTGCTGCCGACTTCGACGGAACGGAATCACAACACGTCACCGACTGCCGCTTCAGCCAGCACCGACTTAAACGGAACAGCCGCCGTGAACGCCAGCCGGCAAATCAAAGATCGCTTGATTGCCTTCGCGTCCCAACATTTGAATTGTGGCGATTTCACAACGCTACCATTCGTCAAGCTCGTTGAAGCGGCTTACGAACAACGGATCGACCTGGGCGCTCGTGGTTTCTATGCCACGCCCGGCGTCGATTTCGACCGAGAGACGGGCCAAGGCACGCCGTTCCTCTATTACACCAACGGCGCTGCCGTCGCCGAGGTATTGATTGATCGCTTCCTCGGTGACGTGAAGGTGCAGCGAATCGATGTGCTGATGGACCTAGGCCGCATGATTAATCCGGCGATTGATCGCGGGCAGGTCATCGGCGGCTTCGTGCAAGGCATGGGTTGGGTCACCACCGAAGCGCTCATCTTTGACAACAAAGGTCGTTTGCTATCCGACTCCGCGACCACGTACAAGATTCCCAATGTCACCGATGTGCCCACTGACTTCCGCGTGGACTTCATCGACAACCCGCACAATCGTGAGAACGTGTACGGCAGCAAAGCCGTCGGCGAGCCACCGTTGCTCCTGGCCGTCTCAGTTTGGGCGGCGGTCAAGAACGCTTTGGCCAGCGCCGCACCGGGGCGCGTTGGCCCGTTGAATTTGCCAGCAACCGGCGAAGAAGTGCTGATGCGACTCTCGGCGCTTGACGCCGTAGCCGCGTTCGCCAGAACGCGGCGAGCGACTATGCGGAATTCTGGCGAATCCCCCTACGTGGATGGCGAGGACATGACGCAACGCGCCGATTCAACCTGGAGATTGTCATGACAGAAGCGGACTTCATGCGGGCCGCCATCGCCAAGACACGCGATGGCATCGCTGCCGGGCAATCACCGTTCGGCTCGGTCATTGTGCGCGATCAGGCCATCATTGCCGCCACGCATAACACCGTTTGGTTGACGACCGATCCAACGGCCCATGCTGAAGTCAATTGCATCCGTGCCGCCGCCAAGTCATTGAATAATATCGCGCTGAACGGTTGCACGCTCTATTCGACGACGGAACCATGCCCGATGTGTCTGTCGGCTATTCACTGGGCGAAGATCGACCGTGTCGTTTTCGGTGCCACCATTGCGGATGCGTCGGATGCAGGGTTTGCCGAGTTAATTATTCCCGCGAAAGATATGGCAAGGATGGGCCGCAGCCCGCTGATCGTCGAGAGCGGGTTGTTGCAGACCGAGTGCGCCGCTCTATTCGACGAATGGAAGAAGGCCGGTAAGTGTCGGGCATACTAAAGCTGATTGATGAGTTGCTTTCGGTTTTGGACCGCGGCTTGCCGTGCGTCGTTTGCACGGTCGCTGCCACACGCGGCTCCACACCGCAAAAAGCCGGCGCGATGATGCTGGTCTTCGCCGACGGCACGCAATCGGGTACGCTCGGCGGCGGCTGCGTCGAGGCTGAAGTCAGACAGCGAGCATTGGCCGGTCTCACGTCAAATGCCACCACTCCACAAATCCACACCTTTCACCTGGACGAAGACTACGGCTGGGACGACAGCCTTATTTGCGGCGGCCGCATGACCATTGTCGCCGAACCGCTGTCAGCGACTCATCGTGATTATTTTTCCCGCTTGCGAGCCTTGCTCAACGAAGGCGCCGGCCACGTCGAAGTGATCGCACTTGCCGCAAACCTCAGCGGTGCCTCACCAGGATCACGGGCGCTGTTTACGACTGACCATGCAATTCTGTCGGCCACGGGCGCGGTGACGATGCCGGCTCTGCCGCAAAAACGAACACGCGCAATGGAGATTGATGGCTGTGCGGTGCTAACAACTCCGATGCAAATCCGCCTGTTGATCGTAGGTGCGGGGCACGTCGGCCAAGCCGTTGCCGCTTACGCGCACGATGTTGATTTTGACGTGTGGATTTTGGACGACCGCGACAAGTTCGCGAGCGCCGAGCGCTTTCCGCACGCCAGCCGCCGCATCGTCGGCGACATTGGCCGAGAGTTACAAACGCTGCAAACCGAAATCACGCCGTCCACGTATTGCCTCGTTGTCACCCGTGGCCACAGCCACGACGAAGAGGCGCTTTATCACGTTGTCACAACCAATGCCGGCTACATTGGCATGATTGGCAGCAAACGCAAAGTACGCCTGATTTTCGACGACTTGCGAACCAAGGGCATTTCGGATGAAGCGCTCGCCCGTGTCCGCGCACCTATTGGTCTGGACATTGGTTCACAAACCGTGCCGGAAATCGCCGTGAGCATCCTCGCCGAACTGATCGCGTATCGTAATTTGGGATCAAGTCCAAAAAGCCCAGTCATTGCAACAGGTGGGCTTTCTTTCAAGGAATGAACATGTCCGAAATTGTGGAACTCACTTCCGATGTGTCCGACTCACCTTATTACAACTCGGACATGGCCCCAGTGCCAGCATCGGGCAGAAAATGGGCAACGAAAGACTTCCTGGTCCTTTGGATCTCGATGTCAGCGTGCATCACGACGTACAATCTCGCATCGCAGAACATCGCCAAGGGAATGAACTGGTGGCAAGCAGTCGGGACGATCTTCCTCGGCAACGTAATCGTTTTGATCCCGATGATCTTGAATGCCCACGCGGGCACGCGCTACGGCATACCGTTCCCTGTCTATTGCCGGGCCTCGTTTGGCATTCTCGGGGCCAACATTCCCGCATTGTTGCGCGCCTTGGTCGCCTGCGGATGGTTCGGCATCCAAACCTGGATCGGCGGCTGGGCCATCTACAAGATTCTGGAGATCAAATACCCGGATTGGGCGGCGATGCCCAACATCGACACACTGGGCATCAACGCGCCGCAACTCGGCTGCTTCCTGTTTTTCTGGGCCATCAATATTGTGATCATCTACCTGGGCATCAACTCAATTCGCTTCCTGTTGAACATTAAAGCGCCGCTGTTAATCGCACTTGGGTTGGCACTGTTGTGGTGGGCCACGTCGAACGCGGGCGGCTTGGGGCCAATCCTGGATAAGCCCGCAACTCTGACAGGTCCAAAGTTCTGGGCGTATTTCTTTCCCGCGCTCACCGGTGCCGTCGGTTACTGGGCAACACTATCACTCAACATTCCTGACTTTACGCGCTACGCCTACTCACAGCGTGACCAGATACTCGGTCAATCGTTGGGTCTGCCCGCGACAATGACCCTGTTTTCGTTCATTGGTGCCGCTGTCACCTCGGCAGCTGTCATCATCTATCCCAACGTGCCTGAAAAAGACCTATGGGAACCCGTGCTACTGATTTGCCAATTCAAGAATCCGGTAGTGCTGGCAGTGGCATTATTCTCCCTGAGTCTGGCCACGCTTGCCACCAATATTGCCGCCAACGTGGTCAGCCCGGCCAACGACTTCGCGCACATTTTTCCCCGCGCCATCGGCTTCCGCACCGGCGGCCTGATCACCGGCATCATCGGCATCCTGATTCAACCATGGAAACTCTACAACGACCCATCGGGCTACATTTTCACTTGGCTCATCGGCTATTCGTCATTGCTCGGCGCGATTGGCGGTGTGTTGATCGCCGACTACTTCGTAATTCGCAAGACACAACTCGACCTGGTTGGGCTTTATCGCAAGGAAGGCCCCTACTGGTATAGTGCCGGCGTCAACCCGATTGCAGTGATATCGCTGTTACTCGGCATCGCCGTGTGCGTGCCCGGATTCATATATCACGTTACTACGCCGGCTGGCACGGATGTACCCGTCAACATCTGGACTCAACTTTACAGCTATGCCTGGTTCGTGAGTTTCGGCATCGCGTTTGCCATTTACATTGTCACCACGAAACTGAAACGGTAAATGCCCCGCGTTGCACCGGGCATGATTTATGTGCGCCCGGTCTTCCATATCGGATCATGATGCGACTCTTCCGCCGATGCGAACCAGCGCGTCATGGTCATCTTTTGCCGGGTGTAGAAATGCACGCCTTCGACGCCCTGGATGTGCAAGTCGCCGAAGAATGATTGATTCCAACCAGTGAACGGGAACCACGCCATCGGCGCGGGCACGCCGAC